>JANYFN010000163.1 GCA_025362675.1 Limisphaerales bacterium
CGCGCGAAAGTAATGCGCGGGTGATTCTCTCCGGCGATACGCGGCAGCATGGCGCGGTCGAAGCCTCCGATGCGTTGCTCGCCATCGAGCGTTATTCCGGCATTGTGCCGGTCGAATTGCAAACCATCCGCCGACAAGACCCGGCGCTTGGCCGCAGTCAAAGGGAGCGAAATTGCATCCGACAATACCGCCAAGCCGTCGAAGCGGCGGCCGCAGGCAAGCTGGTGGAATCTTTCAAGCGACTCGACCAGATGGGCGCGATTGTCGCCTGTGGGTTGGGCGAACAAGCTGACACACTGGCCGATGAATATCTCCGGCTGGCGGAAGATAAAGCATCCGCCGTGGTCGTGTCGCAGACCTGGGCGGAAGTGCATCGCGTCAACTCGCGTGTCCGCGATGCGCTCAAGTCGAAAGGATTACTCGGCGCAAAAGATGTCACGGTTCAAGCGCTGGAAAAATGCGACCTGACCAATGCCCAAAAGCGCGATGATCGTTTTTATCCCAAAGATTGCGTGATTGTGTTCAACCAAAAGGTGCGGCAGGCCGCGCCCGGCGCAAATGGAAAATTGCTGGGCATCGTCAAGACTGCCGTGCTCGTCGAGGTGGAGGGAAAATGCGTCACCGTCGCCAACAAGCTGCTCGACAAAATCACCGTCTGTCGCCCGCGCGAAGTTTCGGTTGCCGCCGGCGAACGGCTGCACCTAAAGGCAAATCGCAAACTGGCCGCCGGTGCGCGCACAACCAATGGCGAACTGGTCACGGTCAAAACGGTCCGCGCCGATGGCGGAATTGAACTGGCTGATGGCCGAGTGTTGGAAAAAGGTTTCCGCGAATTTCTGCCCGGCTATGCGGTCACCTCTTATGGCTCGCAAGGCAAAACCGTGGATCACGTCCTCTTTTCGGATTCCACCATCAAGGCGGCGACCAATGCCCAGCAATGGTATGTCACCATTTCGCGCGGGCGGCGCGGCATCCGCATTTTTACGCCGGATAAAATTCAACTGCGCGAAAATCTGGTCCGTTCCGGTCACCGGCCGCTGGCACTGGAACTGGCGCAAGGTTTTCGTCCGCGCCACGATAACCGACTTTGGGATCGGCTGCATGGTTATCTGCTCCGGTTCGGGCAACGGGCCGCTGACACGTTTTGCCGACTGAAAAAATCTCGTCACCAAAAACATCAACACCAACAAAAGCATGAGCACAAAATCACCCGAATGCTACACCACTGACCCGCAGGCGCGCTGTCTGCGCGTGGAAATCTCGCCCCGGAAAATTTTGATCCTGCCGCTGGATCAACTCGCCTTTGCCGGATTGAACAGCGAAGGCAAGGAGCAACTGCTCCACCTGTCATTCGCCACGCATGAAATCATGGTGCATGGCCACGCGCTGCGGCGGATTGAAACGGCTTTGCACAAATTGGAGCTGTCATTTCTTGCCGCCTTGCCGGAGCGGTATCATCCGCTGGTGGCCGAAGGCCAGCCGAAGATTCGGGAAATTGTGGTCACAGAAATAAAACCTGGCTCCGAGCAGAGTCAGCTTAATTAGCCATCCATTCATCGGCTCGTGGCTTCGGCCTGCGGTTCGGCGAACGGGCAAGTGCAGCGCAGGCGCAGCGACGCAGGAACGGAGCCGCAGCGAAACGACCGTCGCCGAACCGCAGGCGGAAAGCCCGCCGATCCTTCGGCATCCTGAATGCCGCTCGTGACGAGCGCGATTTTTTGCGACTGGAACCGGCGCGGTCGTGGGGGAAACAGGGCCGACCAGCCGCCGGTGAAAGGAGCAAAAAATCGTGTTGGTCACGGCGGAGATAAAATTTTTTTCCAGAACGAAACATATTTCGGGAATCTGACGGAGCGATGTTAGTCGCTGAAAAAATTAAACTATTTTTTCACACCGAAAACATTGGGTGAAACTGGTGCTGAGATCAAAATACAGCCGGGTTGCCCCGCGTAAAATCAGGGCGCAACCGTGTCAAGCGTGATGGGTGAAGCTAATTTTAGCCAATGTTTGCAACAGTGCAGTCGTTAAATTTGCGATCCGGCAAAAGTGCGCCTGATAAAATAGTGGTGTCGTTGAATGAATCAGCGACGAAACCAAAAAACCAATTATGGAAACAACTGAAATGGCAGACACACTGAAAAACATCAACACCACTCCGCATCTTTGCCGGAGCAAGGTAAAACAAACCGCTCTGGAAATCGCCGCCGCCATCCGCCCGGTCAATAAATTTCACCGGGTAGGCATGAGCTTCGTGGAAAGCATCGAAGCCAAAGTCCGCGCGGCCATCCGCGAGGAGGTCAGGATTCATCCCAGCAAGGGCAAGACGCTTTTGTGACGTATCTGACGATATCAAATGACCGAGTGTTATTATGCAGGGCTTCGGCCTGCGGTTCGGCGAACGGGCAAGTGCAGCGCAGGCGCAGCGACGCAGGAA
>JANYFN010000172.1 GCA_025362675.1 Limisphaerales bacterium
CCGCTGCCGAGCACGCGCTGGCCCAGGGTGGAAAGAGTGGCGTGATTTGTCGCGTCAACCATGTTCGCAGTCATGGTTGACAGGATAGCGGGCGGAAATTTTTTCGCAAGCGCGGTTCACTGGCATTGACCGCCCAAGGTGACTTACTGGCCGAGGTTGTTCGTCATCTTGGAGGGGAACTGCATGTTCAAATACTGCGCGAGGGTGGCAACCTGATAATCCGTCAGCGGGCCACCTTGTGATTGGGCAAAGGCGGGCATGACGGAACCGGGTTTGCCGATGCTGATCCACGTGCGCCAGAATTCTTCGTTCGTCGGAATTTTCAAATTTTTCAAGTCGGGGACCAACGTAGCGCGATGCTCGGATTCGTGGCAAACGGCACAGACGGAGTTGTAAAGATCGGCACCATAGATGTTGGGCGCTTTGGGCGAATGGCAACTGGCGCACTCGCCTTTGAAAACAGCCTGACGATCTATTTTCGCGGCGGCGACGGCGGCGGCGCGTTCGTCCTCGGACATCACGCGCGGGGGCGGGGGCGGCGCGATGTTGATGCGGAGGCTGAGGTCTTTTTTGCCGTGATCCGTGGCGACGTTGACGCTTTTGAACACGGTGCCGGCCTTGCCCGCGAGGTTGACGGCTAACTTGATCTGACCGGTGCCACCGGGCGCAATGGTCCACGGCACCGGGGGCAGTTCGGCGGTGGTGCAGCCGCAGGAGGGATGCACGCTCAGGATGGTGATCGGCATGGCGTTGACATTAGTGACCGACGAGACATTGGTGGTGTAAGTGTAATTTTCGACCGAGGAAATTTTTTCAACGGGCGTGATTTTTTTGAAAAAGAAAAAACTAGTATTGGTCACGGAGACGAGGTTAGTGACGGAAACCGAATTGGTGAGCGTGGTGACGTTGGTAGCGGCGCTGATGCTGACGGCCTGAAAGACGTTGGTGAAGTTGAATACGAAGCGGGCGAAATCCTGGCCGTTCGTGGTGTCGGTGGCTTTGAGCAGCGAGTCCCACGCAAAGACGCCGTCGGGCAACGGTTCGTTCTGATGCGTGAGGTCGGGGACATACGTGGGCGCACTAGCCACGAGATCGGTAGCTTGTGCCTGCGCAGGTGTCCACGCGGCGGCGGAAAACACTATTCCAGCCACCAGTAGAAAACGGAGATAGAACTTCATAAATTTAAAATAAATGGATGCAGAGGATTTGACGAGCAGGAATTTTTAAGCTGCGATGGCAGCGAATGCCCCTTGCTAAGAGTGGCGTCGGGCGAGGTCACCCGCCGGTAACAACGGCTTCAACGACGTGAAGCCGCAAGATAGAATTCAGTTTGATAATCTGAGGCAACCCAGTAATCATTCGTCCATGAAAATATCAGTTGAACATATCGCGATTGTTGCCCAAAACCCGGTTGCCCTGAAGAGCTGGTATGAACGCGTGCTCGGCGCCAAAACTGTTTTTGATAACGGCCAGACGCCGCCGACGTGCTTGCTGTCGTTGGGTAATGTGTGGTTTGAGATTTACGCGGCGGATAAGGCGCTGCCGGATACGGCGAACAACAAGCTGGCTGGGTTTCGTCACTTGGCCCTGCGCGTGGATTCGCTGGATGCGGCGAAAGCGGAACTGGAACAGCGCGGCGTGACCTTCACGGAAGCTGAACGCGCGGCGGCGGGCGGCGGGCGGATTATTTTCTTTGCGGATTGCGAAGGGAATTTATTGCACTTCGTGGAGCGCACGGCGGATTCGACGGTGCCACCGCTGTAACCGCTTGGTTATTTTTTCTGCGCGCGGATGACGAGCAGGGGAATGGAAGTTTTGTGGCGGACTTCGGTGATCGTGCTGCCGTGAAAAATGTCGCCGAACCAACGGTGCCCGTGGCCAGCCAAGGCGATTAAATCGCAATGCTCTGTTTCGGCGGTTTTCAAAATTTCGGTGGGCGGATTGCCCATCGCGAGTTTGATCTCTACCCGCAAATTTTTGGCGCGAAGCTCGGTGGCGGTTTTCTCCAGATAAGCGCGGTCCGATTTTATTTCATCCGATTCAGCGAGCTTTAATTGGTCGAAACAGCGGGCGGCAAAGCCATCGGCTACATGCAGCAACAGGATCTGGGAGCCGAAATGCGCCGCGAGTTCGGTGACGTGCGGGAGGATGCTTTCATCCGCGGCGCTGTTGTCGAGGGCGATGAGAATTTTTTTATACATGGCCGGACGGGTTGCCGGTGAGGCCGCAGAAATCCAAAAGGAATTTCACGTTCAGTATGACAATGATGCCAGCGACAAGCCACGCCAGAATTTTCATCCAAAATGCATTCACAAATTCACCCATCAAGCGGCGATTACTTGTGAAGAGAATCAGCGGAATGACGGCGAAGGAAAGTTGTAGGCTCAAGATGACTTGGCTGATGACGAGTAATTTCGCCGTGCCGCTTTCGCCGTAAAGCACGGTGACGATTACGGCCGGCACAATCGCGATGAGGCGCGTGATGAGCCGGCGCAACCACGGACGCAGCCGGAGATTCAGAAAACCTTCCATCACGATTTGTCCGGCGAGGGTGCCGGTGAGCGTGGAGTTTTGGCCCGAGGCTAGCAGGGCAATGGCGAATACGGTGCTGGCGATGCCGATGCCCAGCGTCGGACTAAGCAACTGGTAGGCGTCTTGAATTTCTGCAATATCGTGTTGACCGCGCGTGTGGAACGTGGCGGCGGAGACGATGAGAATGGCAGCGTTGATGAACAGGGCAAACATCAGGGCGAGCGTCGAATCAATGGTGGCAAACTTGATGGCTTCGCGTTTGCCGCCCGCGTTCTGTTCGTATTTGCGCGTCTGCACGATGGAGGAATGGAGATACAAGTTATGCGGCATCACGGTCGCTCCCAAAATCCCGATGGCGATAAAAAGCATTTGCGGATTGCTGACGATTTCCATTTTAGGTGCCAAACCGCCGAGCACGGCGCGCAGGTCGGGTCGGGAAAAAATAATTTCCAAAAGAAAGCAGCCGCCGATGAGGAGAATTAAACCAATGACGAGTGCTTCCAAATAGCGAAAGCCTTTGTTCTGCAAAAACATGACCACCAGCACGTCTAACGCGGTGAGACATACGCCCCAGACGAGCGGGATCTTGAAAAGCAAATTGAGCGCGATGGCGGAACCGATGACTTCCGCGAGGTCGCAGGCGCAAATGGCGATTTCACACAATAACCACAGTGAAATGGCGACGGGTTTGGGATAATTATCGCGGCACGCTTGCGCGAGGTCGCGCCCGGTGACGATGCCGAGTTTGGCGCAGAGCGATTGCAGCAAAATCGCCATCAAGTTCGAAAGCAAAATGACCGAGAGCAGCGAGTAGCCGAAGGCTGAACCGCCCGCCAGATCCGTGGCCCAGTTGCCGGGATCCATGTAACCGACCGCCACCAAGTAGCCCGGGCCGGAAAAGGCAAGCAGCTTGCGCCAGAACCCAAGGTTTTTCGGCACCGGAATGGTCCGGTATGATTCCGCCAAGCTCGGCGACCCAGAGTTTTTCTGACCAGCCGCTGCGGGGGATGATTTAGATTCCGGCCCAACCATAATTTGTAGCTTAGGTTACATTCAAAACCTGAGCCGTCAACTCAAATGTAGCAGAGGTTACATTTCAAAAAAACTCGACCGCCCGCCTCCCGGCGGTTTCAATAGGATAAATCAATGTCGCGCAACGTTTCCAAAAAAAAGCTGTCGGCCATTCCGCTTCGTCCGCGTCCGCCAGCGCAGCAAGCCGAGAATTTAAGACGGTCGCGCCGGGATCGCGCGGCGGAAACCGCGCAGGATTACGTCGAGGCCATCGCCGATTTATCAGCGTCTTTAGGCGAGGCGCGGGTGGTGGATCTGGCGCGACGTTTGGGGGTGACGCATGTGACGGTCAACCGCACACTGGCGCGTTTGCAAACTTCCGGCTATGTGAACACCAAGCCTTACCGCGCCATTTTCCTGACCGACAGCGGTCGCACCTTAGCGGCGGAGTGTAAGCAACGACATGAGACGGTGACGGCATTTTTGCGGTCGCTGGGTATTTCAGAAAAGGTGGCGGAGCTGGATGCGGAAGGCATTGAGCACCACGTCAGCCCGGAGACGTTGTCGGCGTTTGAAAAGCAATTAAGGAAACGGTGATGCGACCTTTAGACATCCAACAAATCGGCACTGAACTCGCAGTCAAATGGAGCGAAGGCGCGGAGAGTTTTATTCCGCTCGAAACCGTGCGCCGGGCTTGTCCTTGTGCTGGTTGCAAAGGCGAGACGGATATCATGGGGAACCTTTACAAAAATCCCGCGCAACCGTATTCGGCGACGGCGTTTCAAATGGTGCGTTTTCTGACGGTCGGCGGTTATGCGATTCAACCCGTCTGGGCGGATGGGCATACGACCGGAATTTTTTCGTTTGAATATCTGCGCCGCGTGGCGGAAGAAAAATAAAAAAACGGCGCGCTGCGAACAGCGCACCGTTGGTAGATTTTTTTTTGATTACTGCACTACTTCTTCGTTGATGATGAGTTGCGGATCCTTTTTGGATTTGGGCTCCGAGGCCGACCGCGTGCCGTCCCAAGCTGAATCGGGATTCAAAAACTGTTTGGTTTTTATCGGCTGGGCTTCTAAGAACCGTGACGTGGTCGCGTGGAAGTCCGTGTCTTGGACTATCGTTGGGGTGATAAAAATCAGCAGGTTTTGTTTGTCCATGGATTTGCTTTCCGAGCGGAAGGCGTAGCCGAGCATGGGAATGTCGCCCAAAATCGGGACTTTGTTTTTGGTGGAATTGGGGCTGTCCTTGACCAGGCCGCCGAGGACCAGCGTATGGGCATTGGGAATGAGCACCTGAGTATCAAAGCGGCGGTTGTCGAACAAATCAGCTTGGAAGACTTGGCCGCCCACGGTCTTGGAAACGGTGCCGAAGAAGCTGGAAACTTCCGGGCGCACTTTGAGCCAGATTTTGTTGCCCGCAGAAATGCGCGGGGTGACTTCCAGCACGGTGCCGACGTTGGAGTAGGTGACGGAG
>JANYFN010000192.1 GCA_025362675.1 Limisphaerales bacterium
CCACATTTCGCCGCCGCTGATTCCGGTCACGCGCCCGGCCTTGCGCCCGCCGCTGCCACTTGTCCATTCCAAATTTTTGTTCGCTTGAACACTCCGGTCAAAAGCGCCAGAGGACTGGCGCACTCCACGACGCTTCGCGCCATTCGTGAGTCATCCGTGAACGCTTCGTGTCTTGGACTGCGGCAGCCCTCTGCCGCTTTTCCACCTCCAACCCGAAGCATACCCACGTTTGAAAATGTTCACCGCCCATCTCCCGCATTTCGCCGCTGCTGCTTCCGGTCACGCGCCCGACCTTCCTCCTGCCGCCGGTTGTCCATCCAAATTGAACCGCGAACCACGCCAAATACGCGAAAGAAAAAATCCCGTTCGCGTATTTCGGGCATTTCGCGGCTGTCTTCTGCGTCTCTGAAAATAGCCCACGGCTTTAGCCGTGGGTTTTCGCCCGCCAAAATTCCAGAGTCCCGTCAGGGACGAAAGATCCGTTCTGCCGTCCCTCGCGGGACTTCCAATTTCGTGCGGCGCTTCACCCAGCCTTGAAAGGCTGGGCTATTGTCGCCTGCAAAATTTGATTTGAACCGCGAACTACGCGAAAGAAAATTCCCGTTCGCGTAGTTCGTGTATTTCGCGGTTGGTGATTTTTACTCCCCGATAATTTTCACCAGCACGCGCTTGCGGCGGCGGTCTTCGCTAAATAAAATTTTCCCGTTTGCCCACGAACGATTACTGACGCCGCTGCCGCCGCAACAACGCCAGCACCAAAACGCCCACGCCAACCAAAGCGGCGCTTGCGGGTTCCGGAGCCGGACCCACGCCCAGCCCAAAGAAGGCGGACTGCCCGACGGCCAGCAGCGGCACGCCGTGATTCCAAGTGTCCGTGTTACCGTTGTAAGTGGTGATGGTTTCTAGCTGCGTGAGGGCGTTGAAAGTTTTTACGTAATCACCATCTTCCGGGGCACGCCCAACGACATCAAAAAAAGTCGCGTTGCCGAGGGGCAGATAACAAGAGAGCAGAAATAATCCGTTGCCGGAAACCAGCGGCGTGTTGAAAGGATATTGCCCGTTCCAACCCGTCCAGACGGTGCCGACAAAGGTGTTAGTAAAAGCGGAGGACGTGTGCAACAGACCACCTTCGCCAAAGGTCAAATCGTAGTTGATGCTCCAGCCCGTGGTTTGGTCATACGTTGCAAGCGGTAGGAATTGTAACTGACTGGAAGACCACTTGGTAAACGTCGTCCCCTGCGGAACGCCCCCCTGAAAACTCCCTTGTAAAATATTGCTCAAGGTATTGTTGTTGCCGGGCCCGGAAAGCTGGTTGGCGATGAAATTATTCCCCGGCTGGATCACCAAATTGATATAGCCAACAATGTTTTGGCTATATTGCGCGGTAGCTGAAACGGGCGCGGCAAGCTGACTAATAATCCCCAAGGTAACCGAAAGTAGAACTAGTAATTTAAGCTTCATGATTAAAGTAATCCTAGCCCCTATATGCGAATGGTCAATTGTGTTCTGGTGCCAATCCCCAGCGCTGCACTCAATCACTCCCCGATGATTTTCACGAGCACGCGCTTGCGGCGAAGGCCGTCGAATTCACCGTAGAAAATTTGTTCCCACGGACCGAAATCCAATTTCCCCTTCGTGATGGCCACCACGACTTCGCGGCCCATGATCTGGCGTTTCAAGTGGGCATCCGCATTGTCCTCGCCGGTGAGGTTGTGGTGGTAATTTTTTGTGGGCGCGTGCGGCGCAAGTTTTTCCAGCCACACATCGTAGTCGTGCAAAAGTCCTTCCTCGGCGTCGTTGATGAAAACGCTCGCCGTGATGTGCATGGCGTTGACGAGGCAAAGCCCCTCCTGCACGTGACTTTGCGCGACCAACACTTCGATCGTATCGGTAATGTTCACGAATCCGCGCCGGCCCGGCACTTCCATCCAGAGATGTTGCGTGAGTGATTTCATAATGGAACTTGGCTGCGATTGAGGTTGGAAAGGGTGGTCGCGTTGCGTCCCGTCATCGGTTCCGCGCAAAAAATGGCGAGACAAACTTTTGCCGTCGCGGGATCATTCAAGCAAACCGCACCGCTGCGGATGCGCGGCACCGGCTCGCCATCCAGTTGCAACGGGTTTTTTCCGACGAACGATTTTGCGAAGTCGGGGAAATTTTCAAAACCTTCCGCGCGCAATTGCGCTGCATTCACGAGGCGAAAAGCGCCGAACGTGTTCTGGCACGTCTGCCGCATCAGCTCCACCAACACGCGGCCCATCGTGTAACGCGGATTGATTTCCACAATGGGTTTTATTTTTACTGTGCCATCCGCCGCGCGATACACAAACGCATCAATGCCGATCGGCCCGGTGAAATCCACGACGCGCAACTCGGCTTCGAGCGCGGAAAAAATGTCGCCGTAAAAATCCAACAAACGTTGCGAGATGTCCTTTGGTTCGACGAACTGAGAGATGACCTGCGCGGGAATGCGCTTATGATGATGCGGCTCCGCGAAGTTCGCCTGAAATTGTCCGCGCGCATCGTTGATGAGTCCGGTGTAGCCGCAGAGCTTCAATCCGCGCTCGCCCATCTCCAGTTGCACGGAAAAATCCAACAGCCGCTCCAGCCACGGTTCGACGACGAGTTCGCGTCCGCGTGCGAACGCATTTTCCAGCCAGCGTTTTTGATTGTCCAAAAGCTCCGGCTCGAACAGTCGCATGGCATTACTGCCGGCCACGCCGAACGATTCTTTGACCACGATGTTGTGATGGCCGCGCGCCCGGATGTTTTTGATCGCGGCAATCGTTTCCGCAAATGAATTTACCGCGACGCCGAGTTCGTTTTCGGAGCAAAGCCAATACTTTGTAGGAGCCGACGTGAGGAGGCTCTGACTACTTGGATGCGTGATGCGTGATGCGTGATGCGTGGTTTTAGCCTCATCACCTCGGCTCCCACAAGAAAGAATTTTCCGCAAGAAATTCGCGCTCCAGGACTTTGAATAGAGCTGCGCGATGCCGTCGTTGAAACGTTTTTCATCCGCGCGCGACTCACCGGTGACGCTGGCGAAAACCGGTTTCAACAATTCAAAACTGTCCGGCCCCCACGCCCACGGACGCAGGCAGCCGAGTTTGCGTTGCGTGAGATTCGCAAAACTCGCTGGCGCGCCGGCCTCCGACGCGGCTCGTTGGAGCTCACGCTTCAGCGTGTTCTCGGGACAAGCTTGAACTCCAACAGCATTCCGCTCCACAAATTCCGGCAGGGGAAAACCGGTCTGCTTGATGCCGCTCAAAAATTCCACGGATGGTTTTTCGCGGACGAGCACGATGTCGTCCTGGCGGCAAAGAAATTGCGGGAGGTTTTCCAGATCGTTCGCGAGCTGCGCCTGATGCTTCGTGGGATTAAAAGTTTTTCCTTCAGCAATGCGGCCCTCGGCGAACGGATTGAAAACAAACACGCTCGGCGTGCGGCCTTTGGATTGCGAATAGACGTTCAATTCCGCGATAAACTGCGGATCAAATCCGGCAGCACGACGGCCTTCCACGTTTAGCGAAAATCCTTTGGCGCGCTGCGGCGAGAGCGGAAATTTCAGTGTGCGACAAAACGCGTCCCAGTCGTTTTCGTTCGGATTTTTCCAGCGGCGAAACCATTTTAGTCCGTAAGCGACGTGGCCGATTTCATCGCGATAAATTTTTTCCAAAAGATTTCCCGTTTCATTATCACCAATGGTGGCAAAGCTTTTGGCGAAGTGTTGCGCGAAATCCAAGTTCGCCTGCTCGAACGTGAGGCAGAGGCTGGACACATAATCAATCGGATGCTCCATCGGTGAAACGCAGCGCCAAAAATAGCCGCTCACCGGAAAATCGCCCAGCTCCACGCCGCACGCTTTCATGCGTTCCATATAAAGTCGCGTGTGTTCTTGCTCGTCCTTGAGCGTGGCCAAAATGCCTTTGCGGAAGGCGGCGGGCGCATCGGGAAATTTCAGCAGCACGAGCGCCATGAGTTCCGTCGCGAGTAGTTCGTGATTGGCAAAAAAGTGGAGCAGCTTGCCGCGCTCGGTTTGATTTTCAAGTTGGTGCAGGCCGGGGAAATCGCTTTTGCCGGTGGCGTGCGGTTTGAAAATTAATTTCTGCGGACGCGTCGGGGCGTCGGGCGTGGCGAGCGCAGTGCCGGGATGGTCGTCCGTGAGGTCGCCGGGCGCGCGAAGTTTTTCTTCGAGCGTGGTCCCGAACAAAACGGATTCGGCAAATTCGCGGAGTTCCATCGCGGCGGTCTTTTATTTTTTCTCGGCGGGAGTGAATTCCAGTTCCAGTTTCAGCGCGTGCAAGGCGAGATTGATGTCCATGATGAACGCCACCAGCGACACACAGAGCGACCCGAGGCAGGCGATGAAAATGATTCCCGCCAGCCACGCCTGGTCGCAACGAAACCAGGCTGTCAGAAACAACGTCACGACTAACACCGCGGCCAGCAGCGCGCTCGTCACCGCGCAAAGAATCGCCTGGCGGATGATCCGGGCACGGCGATAGATGATGTCCACTTGTGCCTGCGTGGCCGCGCGTTCGGGACCGGCGAGTTTGGATAATTCATTTTTCAACGAACGCGCGCGGTCAATGGCGCGGCCCAACCGATTGGTCATTGTGAGCAGCAGCAGGCCGACGCCGGAAATCAAAATGACGGGGCCAACGGCGTCGCGGAGTTCGGGGATGATTTGTTCAAGTGAGGTCGGTGGCAGCATAAATTTTTCAAGGGCAGTTTATCAGGCCGGGAAGCGCACGCAACTACGCGGGGTGGCGATTTTCGCGCTGCGAAAATCAGCGGCGCAACGCCTTTGCGAATGAGAGTGCTCTCGTTTGCGCCTGTTCCGCCCGCTGCTGCGCGGGCATAGTTTTCGCAGCGCACTGTCCCTGCATTTTCAAATTCGTTGAACGCCTTGCAATTGTTTTCTCCGTTTGCGCCGTTGAAAATTCCCGCTAAACTCCGCGCCATGAAAGTTGGCAAACTACTGCACACGCGTTATCGCGTGAACGATCTCGAACGCACGGTGACATTTTATCGCGACATCCTCGGCCTCACCGAGGTGAAGCGCCACAAATCGCCGCGCGGTTCCGAACTGGTTTTCTTGCAGGCGAACGGCAGCGAGGAACTGATTGAAATTTGTTTTCTCCCCGGCAGCGAACCGGTGAAATGCCAGGCTGACCTCACGCATCTCGCCTTCGCGGTGGACAGCCTCGCGGAATTTGAAAAACATCTCGCACAGCACGGCTTGAAATTTTCCGACGGCCCAACGCCCAGCGGCAGCGGCACCATCGCTTTCGTTGACGCGCCTGAAGGCTATGAAATTGAACTGATCCAGAAAAAATAATCGCGAACCATTTTTTCCCAGATCCCAGACCCCAAATCCCAGACCCAAATAAAAAATATGAGCATTCTCATTGTCGGCACCACTGCACTCGATTCCATCAAAACCCCCACCAAGGAAAATCCGCGACTCCTCGGCGGCTCCGCCAGTCACGCAGCCGTGGCGGCGAGTTTTTTCTCGCCCGTCAAACTCGTCGGCGGCGTGGGTGAAGATTTTCCGCCGAAATACATCGAGCTTTACAAAAAACATAAGATTGACCTCGCGGGCCTGCAAATTCTTCCCGGCAAAACGTTTCATTGGTCCGGCGAATACGAGATCAACATGAACAACCGCCGCACGCTCGCGACGGAACTCGGCGTCATCGAAACCTTCACGCCCAAGCTGCCCGCCGCGTATCAGAACACCGCGTTCGTGCTGCTCGGCAACATCGCGCCCGCGCTGCAACTCTCCGTGCTCAATCAGATGAAGAAGCCGAAATTCGTCGTCGCCGACTCGATGGATTTGTGGCTCAACATCGCGCTCGCCGATCTGTTGAAACTGCTGAAGCGCGTGGATGGTTTTGTGCTGAACGACAGCGAAGCGGAATTGCTCACGAAGGAAGATAATATTTTTGTCGCGCTGAAAAAAATCCACAAGCTCGGGCCGAAATACGTCATCATCAAAAAGGGTTCGCACGGCTCCATTCTCTCCAGCCCGAAAGGTGTTTTCATTTGCCCCGCGTATCCGCTGCACACCGTCGAAGACCCGACGGGCGCAGGCGATTCTTTCGTCGGCGGCATGATGGGGTATCTCGCCACGGCCAAAGGTTCGATTGATAACAACCTCCGTCGCGCGATGGTTTATGGTAGCGTCACCGCGTCATTCTGCTGCGAAGGTTTCGGCCTCAACGCCACGACGAAAGCCAAGCGCAGCGACATCGAGAAGCGCGTGAAGGAATTGGAAAAGTTGACGAAGTTTTGAGTCCCACGCAAAGGCGCAAAGACGCGAAGAAAAAACTTTGCGGCTTCGCGTCTTTGCGTGAAAAGTTTTCACCGCAAAAAATCCCGATGCGTCTTAAGCCAGCGCTCCGCCACAGCATAATCCGGGCATAAGCGCTCCACTTCCGCCCAAAAACGCCCCGAATGGTTCATGTGCCGCAGGTGCGCGAGTTCGTGGAG
>JANYFN010000221.1 GCA_025362675.1 Limisphaerales bacterium
CGTGCGCGCCGTCGTCTGGCTGGCCGGGAACGGCGCGCACGGAGTGACGCGCCCTACCAGTTTCGGATTCAAGAATGTCGTTGGAAAATTTTTCCCCAAAATAACCGAGCAAAAATTCGCGGCGGCAGCTTCCGATTTCCGCGTAATGAATCATCTGCTCCAGTTGTGCGCGGGCGACTTCGCGTTCCTGCGGATTCGGCTTCTCGTCAATGAAACGCATCTGTTTCACGCGGTCGCCCGCGCTGAACATCAGCAGACATTCGCTCGGCAAACCATCGCGACCGGCGCGGCCAGTCTCTTGATAGTAGCCCTCGATGTTCTTCGGTAAATCGTAGTGGATGACGAAGCGCACGTTGGGTTTATTGATGCCCATGCCGAACGCGATGGTCGCGCAGACGACGCGGATTTCGTCGCGCAAAAATTTTTCCTGATTCGTGCTGCGCTCGGTCGGCGTGAGGCCGGCGTGATACGGCGCGGATTTAATTCCGTCTTCGCTCAACTTCCGCGCGAGGTCTTCGGTGGTCTTACGGGCTTGGCAATAAATAATTCCGTTCTCGCCTTTGCGCGCTTTGATGAACGCAACAATTTGTTCGTAGGAACCAGACTTGGCGGCGACGCGGTAAGTGAGATTAGGCCGGTTAAAACTGGCGACGAAGCAGTCCGACTCGCGCAACTGAAGCTGTTTAACAATGTCGGCGCGGACGCGTTCGGTGGCCGTGGCGGTGAGCGCCATGAACGGCACGTCGGGAAATTGGTCGCGAACCGTTTTCAGCTGGCGATACTCCGGGCGAAAATCATGGCCCCATTCGCTGACGCAATGCGCCTCGTCAACGGCGAACAAATTCACGTTCCATTTTTTTAGATCTTCGAGAAAGCCAGAGAGCATGAGGCGTTCCGGCGCGACGTAGAGCAGTTTGAATTCGCCGTTGTGCAAGCCGCGCAGACGCGGCGTGGACGCGCCGGCGGCGAGCGACGAGTTGAGAAAAGTTGCGGCGACGCCAGCGGCTTGGAGCGCGTCCACTTGATCTTTCATCAGCGCGATGAGCGGCGAGACGACGACGGTGAGTCCGGGCCGAACGAGCGCAGGAAGTTGGAAGCAAAGTGATTTACCACCGCCAGTTGGTAGCACGGCAAAAACGTCTTTGCCCGCGAGCGTGTCGCGGATGATTTCCTCTTGCAACGGGCGGAAAGAATCGAAGCCGAAAACTTTTTTCAGCGGCGCGAGCAGCTGTTCGCGGGTGACTTGCATGAGCGGAGAATAATCCGTGGCGCGGGCAGTGGCGAGCGCAAGTTTTTTATCCGGCACGCAAGCTAAATCGCATTGTATTCACAGCGCTTTTATAGTGTTTTTTCCGCAAATAAACATTGTGAAATCAGACGGAATTTTTTATCTTTTTCAAGTCCCGTGACGCAATAATTTGTGCTTGGGAAAACGACTCAATATGGCAACAGTTCCAGATGCTCCAGAGGAAATAAACACGTCGGCTGACCGCATTGCCGATGGCAATTACGACGCTTCAAAATTAAGCCAGCTCAAGGGGCTCGATGCTGTCCGCAAAAAACCCGGCATGTATATCGGCGGCACGGATGAACGTGCGCTGCATCATTGCGTCTCGGAAGTTTTGGACAATTCCGTGGACGAACATTTGGCCGGGCATTGCTCGCACATTGACGTGACGATCCATGTGGACGGCTCGATTTCCATCCGCGATGACGGGCGCGGCATTCCCGTTGACATCAACAAGGATTCCGGTTTGCCCGGTGTCGAACTGGTTTTGACGACGCTGCACTCTGGCGGCAAATACGGGCAGGGCGGCTACAAATTTTCCGGCGGCACGCACGGTGTCGGCGCGAAATGCGTGAATGCGGTTTCGGAATGGTTCGAGGTGGAAGTCTCGCGCAATGAGCAGGTGTATCACATGGAGTTCGAGCGCGGCAAAACGATGAAGAAGCTCGAAATCATCGGCAAATCGAAACACACGGGGACGCTCATCACGTTTCTGCCGGACAAGGAAATTTTCCGCGAGACGGTGGAGTTCAAGACGAACATCATCGCGCAACGCTTGCGCGAACTGGCGTTTTTGAATTCAGGCTTGGAAATTATTTTCACGGACGAACGCCAGACGGCCACGGAGCCAGAGAAATTCTATTACAAAAATGGCGTTGAGGAATTCGTCAAGCAGCTCAATAAAAACAAAGAGCCGCTGCATCCGAAGCCGATTTCGTTTCGCAAAGAGACGAAGGAGAAATTGGACGACAAGGAAATCGAAGTCCATG
>JANYFN010000244.1 GCA_025362675.1 Limisphaerales bacterium
AAATTAATTACAGCCGTTTCCAAACAGAAATCCCGGCGGAAATCACTTTCCGCCGGGATTTTCTACTGAAACGAACAGGCGTATTTTAATTCGGCTTGGCCGGGCTGTCCTTGCTGGCGAGTTGCGCCATGACGTCTTTCTTCCATTCGTCACCCAGCTCAGACACCGTTTTGCCGGTGTATTGCTGCCAGAGATTTTCATCGTATTTCCCCTCGCGCATAGCGGCACCCATTTGGGCGACGATGTCCTTGTCGTATTTTCCCGAAACCCAGTTCAGGAAATTGGCCGTGATGCGATAGCTGTCGTTGTAGTGGGGAGAAAAGTTCTTGCCGTGCTTTCGCATCCAGACCATGTCCGCCCCGTGCTGGTCGGCATCATACAGAAACCAGCGGATATAATCGGCGCTGCCTTCCACCAGCCAGCCCGGATTGCTGCGGCTGTGATGTTGCTGAACGACATGCACCAACTCGTGCACCAATGAGCCAATCGCCTCACCCTTAAGCTCCCGCTCCAGCCAGGTCGAGTTGGCGACCACATCCTGACCGGCCGTGTAAGCCACGCCATCCATGGGCTTGATCGTGATCTTGAAATGGGTCGGGGCCGTGTATTCGGGGCTGGGCAACAGCGCGGTGATTTTCGGATACCACGCCGCCAGCACGGGTGCCAACTGGTTCGTCGCCCAATTTTCCAGACCGGGTGCCTGGGTGGTGTTGAGGGTGACCGTGCATTTTTCATCAGCGGTCTTAAAAGTGAACAATTTGGCTGCCGAAACGGCATCTCCGGCCACCGGCGCGCTGGCGTCGATCACATCAATCTCGCTGTAGAAAGTGTTGCCGAATTCGTCGTCCTGTTCCGTAGGCATCATATCGAATAACAGGTAACGAAACTGGCCAAGATTGCCGGCGGGGTTAGCGATGCTCACGCCATATTGGCCGCCGCCTTCTTCCAATTTCGGCTTGGTGTTCACATCGGCGACCAGTTGCCAACCGCATTGTTCAGGAGCGGTTCCTTCTTTTGGTGCGGCATTAAAATTAGTGGCCGTGCCCTCGGCGGCATACAGCTTATAGACCTGCGGCCCGCGCGTGGCGGGATGCCACGAGTAGGTGTTGATCTGCCGGATGTTGATACCGTGGCCCAAATCCACCTGCACCCGCCCGCCATGGGAGCCGGCCTCGAAAAAGAAATTCTCAGCCGGCTGGTCGGCCTCTTGCGGTAGTTTATCATCGTGAAGATTATCCAAGCTGCCGCCGTTGGAGTCCGCTGAACCGGCCACGATGGTAAATTTGGCGGACGTGGCGGCATCATCCGCTGAGGGGCGGGGAACGGTCGTGAACTTGAAGGCGGACGTCGCATCGTCGTTGCCGTTGTTTTCAACGGTCACCTTCGCGTCAGCCCGGGCACCGGCGGTGGCCAAGAGAAAAATTCCCACAGCAGCGATCAATGGATCTTTCTTCATAGGATAAGTTTTAAGTTCCGTGATGTTGAGTTTCGTTTTCGCAGACGCAGCTCGTTTATTCCGGGATGGTGGCGTTGGTTCCCCAATCTTTATTCGGCTGCGGCCCCATGATGAAAGCAATAGAACCGCCGTTTTTTAATTCTTTGTAGGGCAGGAACGGTGAATTCCAATTTTTGCCGTTGAGTCGGGCCGATTGCACATAAATATTTTGCTCGGAAATATTCACCGCTGTCATGGTGAATTTCTTGCCGTTGGAGAGATTCATGACCGCCTTCGGAAGCTGCGGCGCGCCGATGACGTAGTAGTCGCTCGCGGGGCACACTGGATAAAAGCCCATACAGGTGAAAATATACCAAGCCGACATCTGGCCGCAGTCGTCGTTGCCACAGAGCGAACCAGGGCCACTGCCATATTGCGTCCTGACCACTTGATGCAGTTTTTCCGCGGCTTTCCACGGCTGGCCGGCGTAGCAATAGAGATAAATGACATGATGCGCCGGTTCGTTTCCGTGCCAATATTCGCCGATGCAACCGCGCAGGTCATTTTCGGATAATTCATTCCGGAACACTTCCGATTGTTTTGCGTCGAAAAGTGAATCCAGTTTTTCCACGAATTTATCCTTACCACCAACCAAGCCGATCAAACCCGGCACGTCCTGCGGCACATACCAGGAATATTGCGAGCTGGTGCCTTCGGTCACGTCCTGCAAATTAGTGCCGCCACCGAAGAGATGAGCGTTAAAATTCAGGCGCCAATTTCCTTTCGAATCTTTGGCACGCATCCAGCCGCTGGACGGATCGTAGATATTTTTGTAACTGGCGGCGCTCTTCATGAAATAATCGTAGTCCGCTGTCTTGCCCAGTGCCTTGGCCATCTGCGCGATGGCATAATCATCGTAGGCATATTCCAGCGTCTTGGAGAGCGATTCATCCTCCTCGTCGAACGGCACCCAGCCGAGTTTGCGATAGGCGGCAATGCCGTCATAATCAGGATTCATCGCGGTAGCCTTGGCGGCAGCGTAGGCGCGTTCGGCATCAAAACCTTTGACGCCTTTCAAAAAGCCGTCGGCAATCACCGGGGCGGCGTGGTAGCCGATCATGCACCAAATTTCATTACCTTGCAGTTCCCACATCGGCAAAAGATGATCCACGCTTTCGTCGTAATGATCCAAAATGGAATTGATCATGTCGGAATCGCGCTTTTCCTGGATCAACGCCAGCAGCGGATGCTCGGCGCGATAGGTATCCCACAAGGAAAATACGGTGTAACGATTGAACTTCTTGGCTTGATGAATGTTCTGGTCCAAACCGCGATATTGGCCGTTCACGTCCGTATAAAGATTCGGCACGAGGAACGCGTGGTAGAGCGAGGTGTAAAATGTCGCCTTCTGCTCTGGCGAACCGTCAATCTGGATGCGGCTCAATTCACGATCCCATTTGGTGCGGGTCGTCTCTTGCAGCTTGGCAAAATCCCAATCCGGAATTTCCGCGTCGAGATTTTGCAGGGCATTGGCGGCACTGACAGCGGACACGGCGACTTTCACCTGAATGACTTCGCCAGCCTTGGTTTTGTATTTGGCCAGAAATTGAAGATTCGTTCCGGCCACCTCATTGCGACTGCGGAACCGGTAATTGATATAGCTTTTGTAAGTCACCGGCTTGCTATTGCTGATGATTTGCGCTTCATCAAACGGCCGTGAATAGCGCGCGGCAAAATACAGGTAGCGCTCCTTGGCCCAGCCATTCACCAGATGAAAACCGGTGACCGTGTTGCCATCCTCGATGCGTGCGCGCGATTGAGCGATGCGCCAGCGGCCGCCGTTGATGACGTGCGTCAGGTCCGTCATGATCGAGGCTTCGCCGCTGGCCGGAAAAGTGAAGCGCAAGATTCCCGCGCGCTCGCCAGCGGTGAGTTCCGTCGTGACGCCAGATTTTTGGAGCTTCACTTTGTAATATCCAGCCGAAGCCGCTTCTTCAGTGTGCGAGAAAGCGGACTGGTAACCGGCCTCCGGATGATCTTTGGTGCCGGCGACAAAAGCTGGCGTGCCGACCTGCGGTATGAACAAGAAATCACCCAAGTCCGGACAACCCGTGCCGCTCAGGTGTGTCAGGCTGAAACCGAGAATGGTTGGGTCGGTATATTCATAGCCAGAATCCGTGTTCCAGTTCGTAGCATCCGTATCCGGGCTGATTTGAATCATGCCAAAGGGCGCGGACGGTCCGGGAAACGTGTTCCCCTCACCTTGGGCACCAACAAAAGGATGAACGTAATCCGACAAATGGGCATCAGCGGCATTGAGCCGGAGATATCCAAGCAGCGCCAGCGCGGTCATCGCACCAAGGCGTGAGCAATTCGAAACAAGACGACTTCTTTTCATATTTATTCAGGGTCGGATGCCGGATGGATCAAATTCCCGGCGGACGATCTTGCGGAGCCGCACCAAAATCTTTGTTAGGCGTCGGCCCCATCACGAGAACCAGCTTACCGCCGGCAGTGATTTCGTCATGAGAAATCCAGCTTCGCGTGAGCGCCTTTCCGTTGAGCGTGGCCGACTGGATGTAGGAATTTTTGGAGGAATTATTCTGGGCAATGATCGTGAAGGCTTTGCCTTTGGCAAATTTGGCATCAAGTTTCACCGTCACTTGGTCAAACGGCGTGCTGCCCAAAATGTAATGGCCGCTGGCCGGATCAACCGGATAAAAGCCCAACGCAGTGAAAACATACCAAGCCGAAGTCTGTCCGCAGTCATCGTTGCCGCAAATGCCACCGGGAGTGTTGTTATAAAGCACGCTGGCGATCTGGCGAACGCGGGCCTGCGTTTTCCACGGCTGGCCGGCGTAATTGTAAAGGTAAGCCGCGTGATGATCCGGCTCGTTGCCGTGCGAATACATGCCGATGACGCCCGTGACATCGGGGATCGATTTCAAATTCGGAATGACCGCCGTGGTGTCAAACATCTCGTCTAGCCGGGCGACGAATTTGTCATCACCACCGAGCTTGGCGATCAAGCCCGGAATATTGTGCTGCACATGGAAGTTGTATTGCCAGGCATTGGCTTCCGTGTATTCATTGAAATTGATGCTATCCTGTTCCTTCTGGCCAAACGGCGTCACCCAGCTTCCATCGGCATTTTTGCCACGCATAAAACCGGTGGATGGATCAAATACGTTCTGCCAGTTTTGCGAGCGTTTAGCATACTTTGCAGCGACTTCATCCTGTCCAAGCGCCTTGGCCAGGCGCGCGATGCACGAATCATCATAGGAATATTCCAACACCTTCGAAACCGTCTGCCCGCCACTGCCGGTGGGGATGTAACCCAGATTGCGATAATGATCCAACTGCTCGCGATTTTTGTCGGTGGAAGCAATCATGGCATTGAGCGCTGCGCCCGCGTCGTAGTCGCGGAATCCTTTCAAATAGGCTTCGGTGATGACAGGAATAGCATGGTTGCCGATCATGCACCAGGTTTCCTTGCCACCTTCCGGCCAGACGGGCAACGTGCCGAAAATTTTGTAATGCGCCAGCATCGTCTTGACTAAGTCATTCACGCGAGCGGGCTGAGTCAGCGTCAGCAACGGATTCTCCGCGCGGAACGTGTCCCACAATGACAACTCGGTGTAATAATCATAGCCATTCGCCTGATGCACATTCCCATCCGGGCCGCGGAACCGGCCATCAACATCGCTCAATAATGTCGGAGCAACCATGGTGTGATAAAGCGCCGTGTAAAATGTCTGCTTGAGATCGTTGTCCGGCGTTTCAACCGCAAAAGTGCTCAAGGCATCATCCCATTGTTTGGCCGCAGCCTTGGCAACATCATCAAAATTCCAGCCGGGAATTTCCTTGCGCAAATTGGTGCGCGCACCCTCGACGCTGACCGTGGATAAACCGGCGCGGACAAGCACTTGTTCACCTGCCTTGGTTTTGAAATCGAAGTATCCCTTCGTTTCTTTACCGGTCGTCTGCTTGCCCTCCACCTTCTTGTCCCCTTGCGCCACACCGGCAGAATCAAACGGACGAGAAAATTCAATCACGAAATAATACACCTTACCGCCGCCCCAGCCATCGCTCCGGCGATAACCGCTGGCGGTGTGATCATCTTCAATCGTGAGCTCCGCCTGCCTGACGTTGTTGCCGACGCCGTGCTGCAAGTCCACGACAACATGGCTGTTGGTGGCAGCCGGAAATGTGTAGCGATGGAAGCCCACGCGGGCCGTGGCCGTTAACTCCACCTTGACCTGATAGTCTGGCAAATTGACCGAGTAATAACCGGGGCGGGAAACTTCATTGGCATGAGAAAAACGGGCGCGATAGCCATCACCCGGATTTCCGCCGGGCGTCAATTTCAAGACTCCCACCGTCGGCATTAACAGGATGTTGCCCAAATCTGCACAGCCGGTGCCGGTGAGATGGTTGTGTGAAAAACCAAGGATGCTGCTATCCGAGTAATGATAACCGGAACAGCCGTCCCAAGTATTATCTCGCGTATCCGGTGAAAGCTGCACCATACCGAAAGGAACCGTGGCGCCAGGATAAACATGGCCGTGTTCCGCAGTGCCGATGAGGGGGTTTACATAATCCACGGCCGTCTTACCGTTGCAAAACGAGACCGCGCACAGGAAAATCACTCCCAAAACGGAAAATCGAATGTTTTGTTTATTCATAAATTGCATGGTTGTATTCTTTTTTTGAAAAAACCGCAGGCAGAGCAACGTAATCATTTACAGTTTGGTTCTGAAGAAAGTCTGGGCATTGGTCGGCACTACCGTGTAAGGCGAAGAAGCTGGGTTCGTAACCCACGGTCCGGTGATATTGGTCGCCTGCAAGAGCAAACCCTGCCACCAGATGACATTAAAGTTGCCTGAACCGGTGGGAGTGATCGCCATAACCGGCGGCGGCGCGGTCAGGCTGGTATTATACAGGACCGTTATTTGCGCGGCGGAGAGGGCATTGGTAAAGATGGCGGCATGGGTAATACTGCCGGGCAGCAACCGGCCCGTGCCATAATCGGGCGCGCCACCAATATAGACATCCAGTTGATTTCCGCTGTTGGCGGGAACTGTTTGATTGGCCATTTTCACGCCGTCCACATAGAGCGCACCATTGTTGGCCACGCTCGGAACCCCAGTATAAGTATAAGCCACCATGTGCCAACTGTTCCCCACGATCGAGGTGGGGCTGGTCGCATCGCCACTGCCGCCGTTGGCGGCACCGGGCTGGCCCGAGCCATTAATAGTCATTCGCCAAGAGGTGTCGCCGCGCCCGATGATCCCCGAAAAATGCGGCATTGCCGGAACTTTCAGCCAAACGATGGTGGTGATGGCATTGGTGATATTGAACGGACCGGAAGGCACATCCACATAACCGGAGGTTCCGTCAAAAAGTGCCGCCGTGTTAGGGGGGACAAAACCCGCGTTAGTCACTCCGGGCTGGGCCAAAGTCACGCCGCCAACATAAGTTCCGTTGCGACCGCCAACCATGTCGTAAGCCACCGAACCATTGGTTTCGGACAGGGGCCAATAAGCCAGCGGATTTTGAGCCACGATAGCCGCCGCATAAGAGCCCGGCGCTGGAGCCAAAGGCGTGGCACTCACCTCCAGCGAATTGCCATTTTCGCCTGTCAAGGTTACCGCTGAAATCATGTAATAATACTTCATCCCATTGACCACATCCCGGTCAGTGTAGCTTGTGGCGGTCACGTTGGTAATGGTGGTCTCCGCACCGCTGCTGGTTGAGCGTTTCACGTTATAGCCCGTCACACCCGCAGGACCGTTCCAGTTTAAACTGACCATTCCATGACCACCAAATGCTGAAAGCCCCGTGGGAGCAGGTGTGGTAAAGCCAATGTCATCCACATAGCCGCGATACCCGCCGGAACCGTTGGGCTTGTCAAAACCCAGGTCAACCCGATCCACTGTCTTGCCCGCCATCGGCGTCAAATCAACCGTCACATAATTCCAAGTATCCAAAACCAATCGGCCGCCTTGTCCCTGATAGGTGGGATGGAGGCGAATCCCGCGTTGATCCGTCAGGTTACTATCCCGGAGCGTCGTGCCATCTTTGAAAATAATATCCAATGCCACATAGGTGCTGTTGCTGCTGACGGTATTTCCATTGCTCGCCGAGCTTTGCGGGTAGATCCAATACGAAAACCGCATTCCTGAACTGATGACAATCCCCTGTCCGCTCAAGTCAAAGGCTTTCAGATACGCATAATCGGTTGCCCCACCTAGCGCCCGGCCTGAATACATGATTTCATAAGTGCCACTCTGGCTGGTTTCGGACCTGACGCCCAGTTCCGGCGAGCCGGCTCCTCCGAGAATGTAGGCGATATTATTACTCCCGCCCCCCGGCGCAGTGTAGTCCACAGTGTTATTCCAAGTTGTCTGTGCCTCGCTCGATTCCAAACCGGTTCCCCAGACACAAGTCTGCGCAACTAGATTCGTCATACCATCCGTATAGGATGGCGGGGCCAGCAACGGATTGGAACCCCAATTGGTGTTGGGCGTGCTGCCCATGGTATAAAGCAGCGTCCCGCCATTGATGATGTTGGTGAAGCGGAGCCAGGCTGCACTCGACGGCTGGCCATTGACCACCAAACTCTGGACATATTGAGCATTGGTAGCGGCGCCAGTGCCGGTGATAGCAACATCACCATTCGCAAGATGAATCACAGCCTGCGGGAAAAGCGGCCCATGCAGGACCAATACATCGTCCCCAGGGAGTTCAGGATACATCCCCAACACCGCCCAGACATACCAAGCCGACATCTGCCCTAAATCATCGTTGCCGGGCAAACCAGAAGTGCTGGTTGAAAACAACTGGGTGATGGCACGGCGAACGACACCCGAAGTTTTGTAGGGTTGCCCCACATAATGATAAATCCAAGGCGCGGCGGCACACGGCTCATTGCCCAGATAGGCGTAAGAACTAGAGCTGGTGTTATTATCGTTTATTTGGGTGAAAAACGCATCTAAGCGCGTAGCCGCCGCCTGCGGCCCGCCCATGAATGAAACTAGGGATCCCAGATTAAACGGCACCATCCAGACATATTGAGAACCAGTGCCCTCGGCCCACAGATTATAACCATCGTAAGTCGAGGCGTTGCTGACAAACCCCGGCGACCAGAGGCCATAAGAGCGGCGCATCTGAAAATAGCCTGAGGTGGTGTTGTAGAGATTGCGCCAGTTTTGGGCGCGATTCATGGCCGAGATATAATTTGCGGTATCGCCAATAGCTTGAGCAAATCGCGCAAGGGCAAAATCAGCACTGCAATATTCCAACGTCATGGCAGCACACGCGTAGGAGCCGATTTGATATTCCGGCACGAAACCCAAGTTCAGATAGTCACGATTGGCATCGCGTTCAATCGGGCCATTGATAATCTTGGTCACAGGATTCGTTGCCGCCCTTGCCATCGCGGCCAGTGCCGCCGCCGTGTTGAAGTTGGTGGCCCCAAACGCATACATACCGGCGATAATCGGTGTGGCCGGGTCGCCTAACATGATGCCGCTGTCCGCCACGGCAATAGACCAACGCGGCATGCCTCCGCCATCCTGGGCATCCAGAACCAGCGACTGCGCCATGTCACTGGCACGAGCCGGATCCAACAAGGCAATCAACTGGCATTCGCTACGATAGATGTCCCATCCGGAAAACCATCCATACTTGGTGTGACCGGCGAAGGTGTGCATGTTGCCATCGAAGCCCGTGTATTGACTATTGACGTCGCTGACCACTTCGGGAGCCTGCAGACAATGATACAGCATAGTATAGAAAGTTTTCGTGTCTGCCGTCGTCCCGCCGCTCACTTGAATTTTATTGAGGTAACCGTTCCAGTTAGTGGTCGCGGTGTTTGTCATGGCATCAAAGCCGGCGCTCGTGAAACTCGAAGATGGATTTTCCGCCGCCAGATTGGCTTGGGCATTGGCCACGCTCACATAAGAAATGGCCGTCCGCGCCAGCACCACCCCGCCACTCGGTAAATTGAAACTAAGATAGACTCCCGTATTGGCTCCAGAGGCACTGGTGCCACTGGCCGTCAACGTCCCGCCATTCCAAGTGCCATAGGTGGTGAAGGTATGATCGAAAACAATATCGAAATACAATACGGCACTGGCGGCGCCGCACATTCCGGGCATCTTGGTCCAACCACTAACCTCACTACCAGCGACGTTGATTTGGATCGAGGCATTGATGGTGCCATTGGCATCACCTCCGGCGTTGATCAGCATACTGGCGGTGTTGCCCGATGGATAAGTAAACCGCCCGAACCCCGTCCGGGTCGTGGTCGTCAACTCAGTGCGGATACCGTTGGTCAATTGAACGGAATAATACCCCGGCGAGGCTGTTTCGCTGACGTGGAGAAACGTGGAAAAATAATTCGCGCCCAGCTTACTGTAATGCGCGCTGCTATACGGCGAAGCCGACACGCTGCCCAGAAACGGCGTGAAACCGACATCGCCACCGTAATTACAACCCGCCCCGCTGGCATGAGTCAGGCCAAACCCATGAATCTGCGTGTCCGTATAAAGATAGCCACCCGGCCATTGCGTGATCGTATCTGGGCTCCACTGCACCATGCCAAAGGGAGCCACCGCCCCCGGAAACAAATCAGCGGCATTACCACCACCCGCCGTGCCGCAAAACAAATTTACGTTAGTCGTGAGGTTCTGTAGCGGATATGCCCGGAGCGGCAGGCACAGCCCCAGCCATACGCTCACGGTCAAGACTATCAAGAATGGCGTCCATTTCTGACCATTTGAAAACGCATGATGCCTATCCCAACTCATAATTTTTTACGAATTAAATCCAATCTGATATCAGTTGCCGGACAAGCATCACGCTAGCGGGGCAAAGTTCTAATCTAATTAGTCGACACCATCACTGAGCCCAACCGGGAAATTGATATCTCATATAAACAAAGTCATAATCCACACCACCAGCAGGTGGAAGCGAGCTTACGCCGCCGTTGCCGTTGGCCACGGAATTACCATACGCGATGATTGAAGGGGTTATCCATTTATGAAATTCGGCATGGCCATCGACAAAGGCAAAAGTGCTAACATTACCATGATACATGGGCAGAGGGTCGTTCCAGTTGAATGACTGGGAATGCCCAAACAGTGCGCTTGCTTTGTTCCATTGAATCGTCCAAGTGCCCAAATTGGCACCGCGGTTATCAACATCCTCTACGAATGCAAAGGTTGATGATGATGATCTAACTGTGGACAGTTTAGTATGAGTCGCTCCCTGCCCCCAATAAGTGTTGCCGTTTACGGTTACGCCACCTTCACCGCCAACATTGTTGGGCTTTGAATAGCTGTCATAGGCCCAACCGTTTCCCGGGGTATTTCTTTTAAAGCGGACATCACCAGGGCAATGAATCACCCCGGCATTGGGGGCATATTGATAGAGCGGATCGACGCCGGTAGTCTTCAACCATTTTTCAAACGCCGCCTGGGATTGCTCGGAAGACTGCCCCCCCAAATTCCAAGTCAAGGCAGCCGGCAGATTCCAATAACCGTCGGCGTTTCCAAAGCCAACTATGGCGTCGCTGTTGTCCATGGTATACATGTTAAATGCCAGTGCCAGTTGCTTTTGATTGCTTAGACAGACTGACTGGGTGGCCTTCAATTTTGATTTAGCCAAGGCTGGCAGCAGCAACGCCGCCAAAATTGCGATGATGGCAATGACCACCAATAATTCAATCAATGTAAACCCCGGTTTTTTCCAAGCTATGCGAGCGAGTTTCATATTTATGTTAATGTTTAATAACTAGTATAACAGCAAAACCGCACGGAACCATAACACCCAATCGGTGGTCACGATCCCGTGCGGATTGGCATTAATTAATCCCCACGGATCAGCACTACATCACTAGTCAAACACCACTGATTATGAGCTAAAACGCGGATGAGATACATATGGTTCAAGGGGCTGGCACTACCATCAGCCGGTAAAACGCGGCGCTGTTGGTAGGCGGAACCGTCGCTTGATTATTGCCGTTAATCTGGCTGATCACAGCATTAACAGTGGACCACACGGAAGCCGTCAGGCTTGAACGTGATTCGACGCCGTAGCCGCCAATGGTTGCCGGCCAAGTGAGGTTCACCGATCCGCCAGCACTTTGCGCCGCTAAAGCCGGAACCGGGATGAATTGGAAGGCAGATATTACCTGCTGGGAACCGAAGCCACCCGTGGCCGCAGTAACACCGATGTAAGCGACGTTTGTGCCCACAATCGAGGCCAGACTGCCCACCACCATGTTGGTAGTGAAGACGTCGGCGGTGACCGTATTGCTCAAAGTCACTGCCAAGATGGATCCAGCATAGTTAAGATTAACCATGATCGAATTACCACTCGGCAAATTGACCGGCAATACAGACCCATATCCTCCGGCAACGCCATTCGTGCCAAAGGCCACGCTTGATTGATTGAAGATGTTGAACAATACGGCAGCACTGTTCGTAATACCAGTGTAGGCCATACCACCGCCACCACCGCCCAGGGTATTCGTGCCCGCAGCCGAGTTTTGCACGACGAAAGCAAAACCATCAGCCCCACCAACACTCACGTCCGTATACAGGAAGGTCGCCTTGAAGTCATTGATATTCATCGGGGTTGTGAACCAAGCAGCCGCCTGTTCATTTCCATTGAACGTCATGGAGAATGTGTCACCGCTGATGCTGGGCACACTAGTGCCGCCATTGATAACCTGCCAACCAAGCCCGTTCGTATGGAAGGTGGGGGTTGCCGTAACAAAGACCGGGGAGGCGAAACTCGACAGCGGACCGCTGGTCGAGTTGGTGATGATTACCTGATAGGTGACGGCATCGCTCAATTGAATGTTGGATATGGTGAGGGTGTTGCTATTGGCACCTGAAATCCGCCCGCCATTCACCAGATTTACACCATTGGTCTGCCACTGATATGCCGGTGTAGTTCCGCCTACTTGCACTGTAAGCGATGCGGTGCGACCTGCGTAAAACAGAGATTCCGCCGGAAGGTCCTGCACGATGAAAACCGGGCCAGTGCTGACGGTCAACAACGCTCCCGGCAAGGCTGGCGCGGGATTGGTGGTCGAGCCATAGGGATTGGTGGCTACCACACGATATATGGTGTTATTTTGGCCCGCAGTGATACTTGGTAACGATAAGCTTGCATTGGTCTTGTTGAAGAGCGCCGCACCCGGATCGCCCGCTGTTACATCATACCATTGGTAAGTAAGCGGAGCCGGCCCGGTGGCCAATGAACTGAAGGTCGCCGTGGAGCCTTCGTTGGCAGTGACAT
>JANYFN010000069.1 GCA_025362675.1 Limisphaerales bacterium
CGGGCGCGATTTTCCACGCCGCCATCAGCAGCGGAAAATTCCATGGAATGATCTGGCCCGCGACGCCGAGCGGCTGCGCCGTCTTGCCGGGGAACGCGTATTTCAACTTGTCCGCCCAGCCCGCGTAATAAAAAAAGTGCGCGGCCACGAGCGGCAAATCCACGTCGCGGCTTTCCTTGATGGTCTTGCCGCCGTCCATCGTTTCGAGCACCGCCAGCTCGCGCGCCTTCTCCTGAATGATGCGCGCGATGCGATACAGATACTTGCCCCGCTCGCGTCCCGGCATCTTGCTCCAGACCTTGTCGTAAGCCTTGCGCGCAGCCTTCACAGCACTGTCCACGTCCGCCGCATTCGCCGCCGCAATCGTCGTGAGCGTCTGCTCGGTGGCGGGATTGATGGACTCAAAATATTTCCCCGACGATGGCTTCACGAACTTGCCGTTGATGAACAACTCATGCTGCGGCGCGATGACGTAATTTTTGGAATCCTCCGGCGCGGGCGCAAAGTCCCACTTGTTGCCAAAATTAAGTTTGCGATCTTTCAGCGGAACTACCGGGAGAGTAGTATGCGCGGCAGTTTTGGCGACGGCACGTTTCGCGGGGAGTTTCACAGCTTTGATGTTCCTTTTCATAACGGAATGAATTCATGTTAAGCACAGCCGCGCTGGTTGGCAAAAGGTAATAATTTCTGCTGCACGCCCGTTCTCGACAATCGTTCGCACTCACTTCATCTTGCTCCCGGCAATGAAATCAGTGGCGATCATCGGCGGCGGCATCACGGGACTCACGGCGGCGTTCTATCTACAACGACGCGGCGCGGCGGTCACGTTGTTCGAAGCCAGTTCGCGCACGGGCGGCGTGATCCATTCCATTCGCAAAGACGGTTTCCTCGCCGAGTCCGGACCGAACACGATTTTGGAAACGTCGCCGAAAATCGCGCAGCTCATTCACGATGCCGGACTCGATCCGCGCAAACTGACTCCCGATCCGCACGCCGAAGCGCGCTTCGTCGTGCGCGATGGTCGGCCGATTGAGATGCCCGGCAAGCCGCTGGGATTTTTCGCGACTAAACTTTTTTCCATCGGGGCCAAACTCGCCGTGGTGCGCGAACCCTTCATCAAACCGCGTCGCGACGGCGTAGAGGAGAGCATTGGCCAATTCGTCGTGCGGCGGTTCAATCAGGAATTTCTCGATCACGCCATTGATGCTCTCGTCGCCGGCATTTACGCGGGGAATCCAAACAAACTCTCGCTCACTCACGCTTTTCCCAAGCTCAAAGCCCTCGAGGATAACTACGGCTCCATGATCAAGGGACAAATCTTCGGCGCTCGCGACCGCAAAAAATCCGGCGAAGTCGCCAAAGATCGCGCGCCGAAATTTTCGTTCGATGAAGGCCTGCAAGTTCTGCCGGACACGCTCGCCGCGCGGCTGGGCGGGGCCGTGAAATTAAACTGCCCCGTCACCAAAATCACCCACGTCGGTTCGCGTTGGCGCGTCACGGCGGCAGGCGCGGAAAATGAATTTGACGCCGTGATCTTCTGCGGCACCGCGTATGGCCTCGCGCAATTGCAGCTCCACGCGACCGCGCCAATCGATCTCTCCGCATTTTCCGAAATCCGTTATCCACCCGTCGCGAGTGTGGTTCTCGGTTTCAAACGCGCGGACATCGCGCATCCGTGTAGCGGCTTTGGCATGCTCATACCCGGCATCGAAAAATTTAACATCCTCGGCACGATTTTCTCCTCGGCCTTGTTTCCCGATCGCGCGCCCACCGGCCACCTCACGCTTACAAGTTATGTTGGCGGTGAACGCCAGCCCGAACTCGCCGCCCTCCCGCCGGACAAACTAGTCGCGCTCGTTACCGGCGACCTCCGCAAACTCCTCGATGTGCGCGGCGAGCCGACTTTTGTTCACACCGCGTTTTGGCCGCGCGCCATTCCGCAATACAACGTCGGCTACGGCAAATATCGCGATCTTTTGACGGGCCTCGAATCCGCGAATTCACATCTCTTTTTTGCCGGCTGTTATCGTGATGGCGTTTCCTTGGGCGACTCGATTGTCTCCGGTGCGAACATCGCCGAACGCGTGGCGAATTCTTTTTAGCCTCAGATTGGCACGGATGAAAAATAGATAATTTTCCGCGCAAAAAAATTCATCCGCTCGCAAATAGTTTTTTCCATCTGTTCAAATCTGTGTAAATCTGTGGCCGGATTTATATGAGCAAAGCAATTTTACTGGTCAATCTCGGTTCACCTGATTCTCCGAAAGTTTCCGACGTTCGCCGTTATCTGAACGAGTTCCTGATGGACGGACGCGTCATCGATGTCGCATGGCCGTTGCGCCGGTTGCTTGTCGGCCTCATCCTCATCAAGCGACCGCACGAATCCGGCGAAGCCTACGAAAAAATTTGGACGAAAGACGGTTCGCCACTCGTCGTCAGCAGCCGCAATGTGGCGAAGCTTCTCCAGGCGAAAGTTCCCGTGCCCGTGGAACTCGCCATGCGGTATCAAAATCCCAGCATTGAGTCCGCCGTCAAAAACCTCGCCGCCAAAGGTGCCACCGAGGTTCTGCTGATTCCGCTCTTCCCGCATTACGCGATGTCCAGCTACGAAACCGCCGTGGTGCGCGTGCAAGAAGTTGTTCAAAAATCCGCGCCGCAAATCAAGCTCACCGTTCAACCGCCCTACTATCAGCATCCAGATTACATCGCCGCGCTCGTCGCGAGTGCCAAAGATTATTTGAAGAACTACGATCATTTGCTCTTCAGCTACCACGGTATTCCTGAACGCCATCTCCGCAAGTCCGATCCCACCAAGTGCCATTGCCTGAAAGTCGAAGATTGTTGCAACGTCCCCAGCCCGGCGCATGAAGTGTGTTATCGCGCCCAATGCTTTGCCACCACGCGCGAGTTTGTGAAACTCGCGGGCGTGCCCAAGGAAAAATATTCCGTCTCCTTCCAATCGCGCCTGGGCCGAGACCCGTGGCTCAAGCCCTACACCGATTACGAACTCGCGCGCCTTCCCAACGAAGGGAAGAAGCGCATCCTCGTCATCTGCCCCGCCTTCGTCTCCGACTGCCTTGAGACGATTGAAGAAATCGGCATGCGCGGCTGCGAACAATTCATGGCCGGTAACGGAAAAGAATTTACGCGCATCCCGTGCATGAACGAACATCCCGCGTGGATCACCGCGCTGGAAGGCATGGCCAGAAAGTTTTTGACGAAGTCCTGAATAAAATCGGCGTTGGCGCAATTTCACTGCTGGTTCACCGCCCGTTGAATCAGTAACAAATCATTCGTCCGGCAAACGATCCCACACGCATTGGTGGCGCTGGAAAAACCGAAAAACGTGTCCGGCGGAAGTCCGAGGCGGATACGGCGGAGGAGTTCCCGCTTCTGCAATTCCACGCCCACCGCCGTGGATGGCCAGTTCGTCACCGTCACCACCGCATTGGTCAGGTAGCCGGATCGTTGCAGCTCCCGGTATTGGGTCTGCCAGCGGTTGAGGAAACGACTGCCCAAGCGATCCAGCCAGTCCGGCACATAGACATAAGACTCGACCCAGTTCCCCAATCGCTCAATCTTGTAGCCCCACCTTGATCCGTGACGCATCTGCTGAAATTTCAATTCATTCGCCGTCACCGTTGGTTCCGGGATGGCAAAATAGACCGCCAACAAAAGCACCGCTGCGCCGGATAGCAACCATTTGAGTTTGAAAGCGTGTTTCATTTTGGAGATGGCGCAGAGTTACAGTTGGTTAAGCCCCTTTTGCAAGCGTGTCACATCTTCGGGTCGGCATATCGCCACCGCCGAATTGGAATTCTCCCCAAACTCCGCGCAAAGCACTTTGCCGGGAATCAAAAACAACCTTCGGAACAACTCGTTTTCCCGCTGATGTTCTGTGACCAAATTAGATGGCAGGTTTGTCACCAAAATAGTGACATTTGTAAAATAGCCTGAGGCCAGCAGTTCGTGCCGCCGGCGGTTGGCACTCCCGCTGAGCCGCGACTCCCAATTTTCAAGATGCAGCCGCCGGCTCCAACTTTCCGGCAGTTTGGTTTCCAGTATTCTCACCCGCGAATACCATTTCCAATCATCAAACATTTTTGCCAATTTCAATTCATCTCCCGCCAATTTATTTTCGGGGAGATTGCACCATACAGCCAACAGCACTAACGCCGTTCCCAGCAGCCCCCACGCAAACTTTTTGGCTCGTTTCATTTTCACTCACTGGCAATTTTTTCCCAAACTACCGCCCCACCCGTTTTAAGCCAGCGGATTTTTTCCAGCCGGAAGTTGCTTGCCAGCGACGCGACAATTTTTCATCGTCCGTCCATGCAATCCCACGAACTCCTCCGCGAAGTCTTGGAAAAACATAACGCCAAAAAGGTAGCTGATGACGTGGGCCTCTCGACTTCGATGATTTATAAATGGGCGGAGCCATCCGCCGCGAGCGGCACGGCGAATCCGCTCGACCGCATCGAGGCGCTCATCCAGAGCACGCGCGATCAGCGATTGGTGCAATGGATCTGCCAGCGCGCCGGTGGATTTTTCATTACGAATCCCGCCAACGCGCCACAGCCGGATTATTTGATTCCGGCGACAAACCAGATCTTGCAGGAGTTTGCGGATTTGCTGGCGGTCATCGCCGCGGCGGCGGCGGACAACCAGATTAATCAGGCGGAAGCGAAAAAAATTCGCGGGCGCTGGGAGCAATTGAAGTCCGTGACCGAGGGTTTTGTGACGTGTTGCGAGGAGGGAAATTTCGAATCGCTGACGAAGAATCCGCCCGCCGCGCCGGAGCGTTCCAAAAAAGGTTGAAAAACTTGTTGCCTCTTGGGTGTCTCTTGCTAGAATCCGCGTTCCGTTTCTCCAAAAGATTAACGGACGATTTTTAACGCAATGCCGACAATCAATCAACTGGTCCGTAAGGGCCGCACTAAAGTTAACTACAAGTCCAAGTCACCTGCCTTGGAAGGTTCGCCGTTTCGCCGTGGCGTCTGCATCCAAGTGATGACGCGCACGCCGAAAAAGCCCAACTCCGCGATGCGCAAAGTGGCCAAGGTTCGTTTGACGAATGGCCATGAAGTCATCGCTTACATCCCGGACGAAGGACACAATTTGCAGGAACACAGCATTGTGCTCATCCGTGGTGGCAAGGTGAAAGATTTGCCCGGTGTGCGCTATCACATCGTGCGCGGCACGCTCGACGCCGCCGGCGTGGAAAAACGCCGCGTCAGCCGTTCCAAATACGGTGTCAAGAAACCCAAGGCCAAAGCCGCCCCGGCCAAGTAAACTTTTTTTAAGGAATAAATAATCATGTCCCGCAGACATTCAGCAACTAAACGGCCCCTCGCCAAAGACGGCAAATACCAGAACACACTGGTCGCCCGCCTCGTCAACACCGTGATGATTTCCGGCAAGAAGAGCACGGCGCAACGCATCGTTTACGGCGCGTTCGACACCATCTCGGAAAAAAATCCGGCGAGCAACCCCATCGAAATTTTGCAGCGCGCAGTGGATAACGCTAAGCCCCGCATTGAAACGAAAGCCCGCCGCGTCGGCGGGGCCACGTATCAAGTGCCGTTGGAAATTCCGACCGAACGGCAGAACGCCCTCGCGCTCCGCTGGATCGTGGATTTTGCCGATGCGAAAAAAGGCCAGCCCATGAAGGCGGCGCTCGCGACGGAAATCATGGAAGCCTTCGCCGGTCAAGGCAATGCCATCCGCAAACGTGACGAAGTGCATAAGATGGCGCAGGCGAACAAAGCGTTCGCGCACTTCCGCTGGTAGTATTTTTGATCACTAAAAAGCCGGAGCGATTTGCTCCGGCTTTTTTTATTTCCCGACCACCCCTTACTCCATCAGAATTTTTACCGGGCCAAGCAAGCCGGCTTCTTCCAGCGGTGTCTTGGCTGTGAGTTTACGGATATTTGTCCGTGTCAGCCGTTGCTCCTTCGGTAAGCTCGCGTCGCCGATGATCCGGTTCGGCCAGAAATTCACGACCTCGACTTGCAATTTATTTTGACCCATCTTCATTGCATCCGTGATGTCCACCCGGAACGGCGGACACCAGACGATGCCGCAGGATTGGCCGTTCAACTTCACTTCGGCGAGTTCTCGAACATTTCCCAAGTCTAAAAACAATTTTGAATTTTTGGATTTCGGACCCACCAAATCAAAGGTTTTTTCGTAGGTCGCGGTGCCGGAAAAATATTTTATACCTGGTTCAGAACGCGTCGGCCAGCTCACGAGCGCATCGAATTG
>JANYFN010000271.1 GCA_025362675.1 Limisphaerales bacterium
GCGCGGCTTGCGGAATAATTTTACACAACGACATGACCAAGCTATGTGATCTCAATCTCGGCGCGAAAGAAAAACTGCCCCCGACCTTCACAGAAAAATCCGGCATCGGCTCGCATTATGTGGATGCCTTCGTGAAACCGATGAACACCAAGCTGCCCGACGGCACGCGCGTCGGTTGCAAACGCAAGGGGCTAAAAATTACGCTCACCGTCGGCACCAAAAAGGGCGAGGGTCTGCTGCGTCGTCTCGAAGTGAGCAAAGACCCGGTGGTCATGCTGCACGCAGCGCTGGCGGAAGCGGCGAAGATCGCGGGCGTGGAATTGAAAATCACCGAGACGGAAATGTTACTCGCCGCGTGATGCTATGAAAAAATTGCTCCACGAAGTTTTGACGGAATGCCGCCTGGTTTGCGACGGCGCGATGGGCACGCAGCTCATGCTCGCCGGCCTCGCGAACGGCGATTGTGGTGAGGCGTGGAATCTTTCGCACCCGGAGCGTGTTTTAAAAATCCACTGTAACTACGTCGCGGCGGGCGCGGATTGTTTGATCACCAATACTTTTGGCGGCAGCCGCCTGATGCTCAAACGCCACGGCCACGTTGATGATTTGCACGCGCTCAATCAGGCCGGGGCGCGCATCGCGCGTGAAGCATTTGGCGGGCGCGAAGGTTTTGTGCTCGGCGCTCTCGGTCCGCTCGGCGCGATTCTCGAACCTTACGGCGATCTGTCGCACGACGAAGCGCGGGCTGCTTACGAAGAACAAGCCCGCGCACTCGTTGAGGCTGGAGTGGACGCAGTCATCATTGAGACGCAGACCGCACTGGAAGAACTCGGCGTGGCAATTGACGCGGCAAAGGCGGCGGGCGCACCGTGCATCATCGCCTCGCTCGCCTACGATCTGTCACAGGACAAAAGTTTTTATGTCACGATGATGGGCGTGACGCCGGAACGCGCGGCGGAATTTGCTGAGGAGCGCGGCGCAAATATAATTGCCTTAAACTGCGGCACGGGTATGGACATGAACGGCGCGGCGATGGTCGCCAAACAATATCGCGAGAGTTGTAATCTGCCCGTGATGGTTCAGCCGAATGCCGGTCTGCCAGTTTTGGAAAACATGAAAGCCGTGTATAAACAACTCCCGCCGGAGATGGCGGCAGGTGTGCTAAATGCGATTTCAGGCGGCGCGAACATCATCGGTTCCTGCTGCGGCAGCACGCCGGAACACACGCGGGCGATCCGCAAAGTGGTTGAGGAATTCAACCTCAGCCGTTGAGTCGCTGGTGGGCCAAGTCGCGCTGCGACTTGGCACTGACCGCGCAGCTGTCAATTTATGGTGTGGCATTTTTAGGAACGCGAAAGTTTCCGTCGCGTGACGCTGCGCTTGGCGACGGGCTTTTCGCAGCGCGAAAACACCACCACGCTTAGTCGCCGAATAGTGTGCTTAATTCAAACCTCATTCACTGTTCCCCAATGAACGTCGAGTTTTTTTGAGAGGTAGCGCTTCACCGCTTTCAGCAAGACCTGCGCCTCGAGTTTCTGCCCGGTGGCGATGATTTCCGGCAGCGTCATGGCCGGTCGAATTTGAAAACTGCCTTGCGCGATGATTGGTCCGTCGTCGAGGTGCATGTTGACGAAGTGTGCGGTGCAGCCGGCGATCTTCACACCATGCTCATAAGCCTGCCGATACGCCTGCGGGCCGGGAAAACTCGGCAGTAGCGACGGGTGGATATTGATGATCTTGTTTTTGTAGCGCCACACAAAGTTCGGCGAGAGGATTTTCATGAACCGCGCCAGCACGACGAAATCAACTTCATGCTCCTCTAAAATTTTCAGTGCTTTCAATTCGGCATTTGCACGGTCTTCCCAGGGGACGCAGATGAACGGCAACCGGAATTTTTTCGCCAACGGTTCAAAGCTCGCGTGATTGCCGATCACGATGGCCGGATCAGCCACGATGGATTTTTTGGCGACGGCTTTGGCGATGGTTTCAAAACATTGCGGCTCCTTCGTCACAAAAATCGCGAAGCGTTGCCGCCGGCCCGGTTCGGTGAAACGGACTTTGATTTCCATTCCAAGCTGCACCGCGAGATTTTGTAATCCGGCGCGGAGAGCGGCAGCGTCAAAATTCTTTTTCGGCCAAGACGCCTGCAACGTCATGCTGAACTGCCCGCGCGTGACCTGTTCCTCCAGCGCCTCGATGTTGGCGTGCTGCTCAAAAAGAAAATTCGTGACGCGCGCGATGACGCCGGTCTTGTCGCGCCCGATGACGGTGATGGTGGCGTATTGTTTCACGGGAAATTTTTTAGCAATTATAGCGATTTCAAAAAATTGTGGCGTTGGTTTTGGATTTAGCCGTGTTCTCCCTCACCCCGGCCATCTCCCGCTGGGAGAGGGAGAATCGTTTCCAGCGTCAGGGCAAAACTACAGCAGCCAACGGCTGAGTGGCTTGCAAAAAACTGAAGCCAGCCAACTGCTGTTCCCTCTCCCAGCGGGAGAGGGT
>JANYFN010000298.1 GCA_025362675.1 Limisphaerales bacterium
AGATATTTCACGTCGGACAGTTTTTCAGTGAAATGTTCCTCCAGCCAGGTGCCGGTCTCGGAACTGACGAGCGGCTTGCCGGTGACGTGCGCGGCGGATGACGCGAATTTGGAGATGAGTTTGTTTTTGTCGAGGTGGAACATTTCCGTTTCGGGAATGTCGGCGGTGGCGTAAAGATCGAGCCAGTTGCCGGGCGAGCCGTGCGCCTGATCGCGCGTGATGAAGCCGCGTTCGTGCGACCAGTTCACCCACTTGGTTAGCGAATCCGCCATGATTTCGCTGACGGTTTGGCGGTAGTCGCAGAGGACGCGGGCGGCGTGTTCATTGGTGCCATTGCCGAACAACGCGGGCAGTTCGGTCTGCAATCTGTAGCCGCGACGTTTCTCAAACTCGGCGAAAAAAGTCGGCGACCAATCGGATTTGTATTCGTAAGAATCGTGATACTGCGCGCGCGGTTTCGGGCCGGTGTAATTGGCAAACGCGGCGGTGTAGGGTTTGAGAAAATCATCCATCGCGGGCGGATAAATCAAGTTGAGCATCCAGCCTTCTCCGCCGGGGCCGGGGCGTTTCACTTTCTGGCCGGACGGTTTTTGGGAGATGGCGTAAATCGTCCACGCGCTGTTTGTCTGGGAAAAATCCACGGTGCCGCTCGCTGAGATTTTATCGGTAATTTCAACGCATTTTCCGTTCGGCGAATACGCGACGAGTGCCTGCGTTGATTCACGATTTATTTTTTGATTCAGCTTTTCCCCTGCCTTCACGGCATACGTTTTCACGATGACATTCGCGTTCGCTTCGTCGTCCGTCACCTGCGGCCCGCCAAAACACCAGCCGCTGCCGGTGGTCATGTCGCAATCCATGCCGAGACGCCGCGATTCGCTCACGGCCCAGCCCATCATCTCCATCCATTTGGGCGAGAGATAATCAATGTATTTGTCCTCAAAACCTTTCGCGCCATAGATTGGGATGATGTGAATGCCGCCGAGTCCGGCGGCAGCGTAACGCTCCAATTCTTTAGTGAGATTGGTTTCGTCCACGGCGCTACCCATCCACCAGTTGAAGGCCCAGGGTTTGGTTTGCGCGGTGATGGGCGGCCACGCGAACGGATCATCAGCCGCCTGGAGAAAAGCGGTTCCGCAGAAGCTTATGATCAGCGCAAGCGAAAGGAGGTGGCGGGATTTCATGGTTCAATTACACAACGTTCCGCCGCCTTTGCGCAAGGACGGGTTGTGGCAAAAACTGGCGATGTGATGGCGAAATTTTTTCCAACTAGACAAGTCGGTTGCGCGGATTATCTTGCCGCCATGGTGCAAAGTTTCGACAAATGCAATGATCGGGCCGGCTTCACACTGATTGAATTGTTGGCGGTCGTGGTCGTCTTGTTCATCATCTTTGCCATGGTGCTACCAAGTTCCGGCGATCCAAACCGCAAGGCTTTCCTTATCGTGTGCATGAACCAGCAAAGACAAAACGCCCTCGGTTTAACCCTGTGGCGTGGAGACCACGGTGATAAGTTTCCGTGGGAAGTTCCAATGACTAATTCTGGCACCATGGAATCCTCCGAGGCTGGCAACGTTGCCCCAAGTTTTCAATCGCTCACCAACTACGTCGATTCACCAAGAAATTTCATTTGTCCCACCGATAAATTAAAAGTGGTGGCGAGCAACAAGGCATCTTTGACGGAATCGAACCTCAGTTATTTTCTCGCGATGGAGGCGGCGACGAATCTGGCGGCGGCGGTCCTTTCTGGCGACCGGCACCTGACCTTCAATACCACTCCGGTGAAACCCGGTTTGGTGACCTGGCGGGTGGGCGAAAAAGTAGCGTGGACCCGCGAATTGCACGAAAATTCAAAAGTGCCGCGGGGTATTCTGAGTTTTTATGACGGACATTGTGAGGCCAAGGTTGGCGGTAGCGTGAACGGAGCGTTTACCAATCAAAATCTGCTAATCCAACGATTAGTCGTGCCCTAAATTTTCTTTGCGCCGTTACGTCTTTGCGTTGAAGATTTCCGCGTGCCTGTTTCCGAAGCCATCCGCAAAAAATTGAGCGCCGTGCCCCACAAGCCCGGCGTGTATCTGCACAAGGATCGCTTCGGCACGGTGATCTACGTCGGCAAGGCGCTCGATTTGCGGAAGCGCGTGAGCCAGTATTTTCAATCCTCGCGGCGCATGGGCTGGGATTTAAAATTCAATGCGCTCGTCGAGGCGATTCACGATTTCGACATCCACGTCGTCCGCAGCGAACCGGAAGCGTTGCTGCTCGAAAGCAAACTTGTTAAAGAATTTAAACCACGCTTCAACATCAGTCTGCGCGATGATAAAAAATTTCTGATGTTGAAAGTGAATCTCAACGACCCAATTCCGAATTTCACTTTCACGCGTTTCAAGAAAGACGATGGCGCGCGTTACTTCGGGCCGTTCGTGAATTCTGTGGGATTGCGCAACACCGTCACGCTGGCGCGGAAACAATTTAATTTGCGTGGTTGCCGCGTGTTCACACCCGGCGAGGCGGATTACAAGCATTGCCTCTACGCGCATCTGAAAAACTGCACCGCACCGTGCGTCGGTAATGTGACGCGCGAGCAATATTTGGCGCAAGTGAACGCCGCGTGTAATTTTCTCGAAGGCCAATGCCGCGAAATGCAACCGCAGCTTGAAGCGGAAATGAAAAAAGCCGCGGCAGCGCAGGATTTCGAGAAGGCGGCCGATTTGCGCGATCTCATCCGCGACTTGCAGGATACTTGGAAAAAAACGGAAAAATTTGCGCGCGTGCCTTACACCTTGCCGCTAGCGATCCATCCCGAAAAGGATTTGGTCGAACTCGCCAAGGTGTTGGGTTTGGCCGCGCCACCAATGCGGATTGAAGGTTTTGACATCTCGAATATCAGCGGCACGTTCGTCGTTGCCTCGTGCGTGAGTTTCAAAAACGGTCGGCCTGACCGCGCGAATTATCGCCGCTTTAAAATCAAAGGCGTCGAAGGGCAGGATGATTTTGCGAGCATGGCGGAAGTGGTGCGGCGGCGGTATGCGCGATTGAAACAAGAGTCTAAAGCCCAAAGTCTGAAGTCCAAAGGCGATGGAGGCACAGAACCTTCAACCTTCGATCTTCAACCTTCAACCTTCCCCGATTTAATCATGGTGGACGGCGGGCGCGGCCAGTTGAATGCCGCGTGTGCAGAACTCAAAAAGCTTGGCCTCGAAAAAATTCCCGTCATCGGCTTGGCCAAGGAGTTTGAGGAAATTTATCTACCGGAAAAAAGTTTGCCGCTGCGGCTCGGTCTTGATCATCCGGCCGTAAAACTG
>JANYFN010000044.1 GCA_025362675.1 Limisphaerales bacterium
GTCAGACGGAAGCTCGAAGCCAATTTTCTGGCGCAACGACAATAAAATTTCCTCCGAGGCTGGAGGTGCAGGCATCCACTTTGAAGCACTGGCTTTCGCAATTTCTACAATGTTCATTGGTATGAATGACGACTAACTAGCAATTAAATATTTTCCAACCTTCCCGTCGAATCCCCAAACCGTTCCAGATTTTTCACGCCCATGCGGTCGGCCATGCTTAAAAATAAATTCGTCGCGGGCTTGCCGCCGTATTTCACGAACCGGCCCGGCGTCACCGTGCCGCCGCCCGCGCCCGCCAGCAGGATCGGCAGGTTCGAATGCGTGTGGCGGTTGCCGTCCGCATTGCCGCCGCCATAGACGATCATGGAATTGTGCAGCAGCGAGTGGCCATCCACGTCTTTGGTCGCGGACATTTTTTCGAGGAATTTTCCGAACTGCTGCACATACCACAAATCTATCTCGGTGATTTTTTCGATCTTGTCGGGATTGTCCTGATGATGCGAGAGGTCGTGATGCCCTTCGGGCACGCCGATGTCGGCGAAGGAACGGTTGCTGCCGTCGTGCGCGAGCAGCATCGTGGCGACGCGCGTGGAATCGGTCTGAAACGACAGCAGCATAATGTCATACATGAGCGCGATGTGCTGGCCGTATTCGGCGGGAATCCCTGCGGGCGTGGCGACGAGCGGGTCGCGCACGTCGCCGAATTGCTCGGCTTTCTGGATGCGCGTTTCGAGTTCGCGGATGCCGGTGAGGTATTGGTCCAATTTTTCCGAATCGCGCGCGCCGAGCCGTTGCTGCATGGAACGCGCGTCCTGCATGACGAAATCGAGTATGGAACGCTGTTCCTGACGACGACGACGGGCGTTGTCCACGCGTTCGCCGGGCGCGCCCGCGCCGAAGAGTCGCTCGAAAACCTGGCGCGGATTTCCCTCGGGCGTCATCGGCGTGTTGGGCGAACTCCACGCGAGATTGTAGAGGTAGGCGCAGGAATAGCCGGAGTCGCAGTTGCCGGCGTTGTGGCCGTTGTCGCAGGTGAGTTCGAGCGACGGAAACCGTGTGAGATGCCCGACCTGCCGCGCGATGGCCTGGTCAATGGAAATCCCGGCGTGAATGTCCGTGGCGCTTTTTTTCACGCGCACGCCGGTGAGAAACGTGCCGTTGGCGCGGGCGTGATCGCCGCCGCCGTCCATGCCCGCCGTGGCGTTCAGGTGGTCGAGGCCGCCGATGACTTGGAGTTCTTTTTGCGCGGCGGCAAGCGGTTTGAGCGTGCGGCTCAAGTTGAAATTATTTCCTTCCATCGTCGGCCACCACGCGGCGGGAATTGCGCCGTTCGGAAAATAAACAAATGCCGTGCGCAACGGCGCGCCCGTGGCGGTCGTGGCCAATAAACCCTCAGTTCCGGCGGCGGCGGCGAGAAGTTTCGTCGGCAGCAACGACTCGAACGCGGGCAGCGCGATGCACGCGCCGAGGCCGCGCAGGAATTGTCGCCGCGTAAAACTGGCGTGCCGTTCCGCGGCTAGATTTTTGGCTGCGTTGCTTTTCATAATTTTCCTTTCACGTTGTCACCGCTGACGTTGCTGGCCTGTCCCGCCACGCGTGTTTTCTGAAATGGCGCGGACTCGACGATGCCCGCTATCAGCGCGGATGGTTTGCCGCCGGATTTCTCGATGCGCGCGACGATTTGGTCCACCGTCTCCACGTCATAATAGTCCAGGCCGCGACCGAGCGCATACGTCAAAAGTTTCTGCGTCAGCGTCCGGTAAAAATCCTCGGCGTGATTCTTCACGAGGATTTTTTTCAATTCTCTCACGTTGGCGAAACTTTCGCCTGTCACGAGTTTGCCGGACACGTCAATCGGCTGGCTGAATTCCTGATCGCGCCACATTCCCATGGCATTGAAATTTTCCAGCGCCAGTCCGATCGGGTCCATCTGGTTGTGGCATGAAGCGCACAGGGCATTTTCCCGATGCACCGCCAGTGTTTCGCGCAGCGTCGGCGGGCGACCGCCCACATTCTTGATGGCGTCTTCGAGCGGCGGGATGTTTGGCGGCGGCGGCAACGGCGGCGTGCCGAGAATATTATCGAGGATAAACACGCCGCGTTTTACTGGCGACGTGCGCGTAGGGTTGGAGGTCACCGCCAGCACTGTGCCTTCGGTCAAGATGCCGCCGCGCGGACTGTCCGGCGGCAGCGTGACGCGGCGCATTTTTTGGCCGGTGACGTTTGGAATTCCGTAATGCTGTGCGAGCCGTTCGTTGAGAAACGTGTAATCGCTGTCCAGCAATTCCAGCAGGCTGCGGTCTTCGCGGACGATGTAGGCGAAAACGCTTTCCGTCTCCTGCCGCATCGCGCGGCGCAAGTCGCCCGTCAAATCCGCGCGCGGCTGCGATTGCCGCCGCGACCGGAACGTGGCGCGGATGTTGGCCAACTCTTCTTTTTCCGCCGGGGTGATTTTATCATCGCCCTTGTCGTTCAAGTCGCGAAAGCGTTTCCGTGCGTTGTCAAATTGCGGATCAAATTTCTGTTCCCGCGCCAACACGCTGCGTGCTTCGATGGGAACGGTCTCGATGTCGCGCGCCTGCAACCATTGGCCGATAAAATTTTTCTCCAGCGCATTCGCGCGTTCGTCCGCCAGCATTCGCGTGACCTGCGCGGAAAGATTTTTTCGCAACGTGCCCGCCGCCGCCTGCGAGAATAATTCCTCGTCCGGCATGGACGACCAGAGAAAATACGACAGTCGCGAGGCTAAGGCATATTCATCTACGAATGCGTAATTCGCGCCGTCATTTTTCGGCCCCCGGCTTTCCTCGCGGAAAATAAAGCGCGGCGACGCCAGCACCGCAACCATCGCCTGCGCCACACCCGCTTCAAACGTTTTGTCAGGCTGGCTGAAAATACTTTCCGCCAGTGCTACTAAGCGATCAGTCGTGTTCGTATCCACGGGACGGCGAAAGGCGCGACGCGAAAATTCACCAAGCAATTCACGCGCATACTGGCGGCGACCGGCGGCATCAGCGGGAACATCTTTCGGAAAAAAGCGCGCGTAATTTTCCGGCTTCACCTGACTTTCCTTCGCCAGCGGTCCACGCACCGTCACATCCACAATTTGCAGCGAGAGCGTCCGCCCTTGCGCCAGACCCGGCGTGAGCGGCTTCAATTCAAAAACAAGTTGATGATTTCCCGCCGTCCACGTTTGATCGTAGCTGAAGTGATACGGCTTGCCGCCTTCCCAGGCGAATTCCTTTTTCAACAGTTCCCGGCCGTCCGCGCGAAAAATGAATTCGCACTTGTTGAGGTCGAAAACGTCGTCCACATATTTTTCGTTCACTTGCAGATTCACGTTCAACTGATATTCACCGGCTTTGGCCGCGTTGAAAAAATTTGTGACCGCGCCGTGCTTGTAATACGACAGTGACGCGGGATTTTCCCGGTCGGTGCCGTCGCGAAATTCCCAGCCGCGAATGACGTGCTCCGCCGCGACGCCGCCCACGACCGGCACGGTCTTGGAAATAATATGCTCCGCCGCGACAAAATATTTTTCCAGCAGCATCGGTGAAATTGTCAGCACATCGCCGATGTTATCAAAGCCGTGGCCGGTATCGTCCGCCGGAAATTCCTTCACGGCCTCAAACTCCACGCCCAGCAAATCGCGGATGGTATTCTGATACTCCACGCGATTCAGCCGTCGCAGCGTCACGCGCCCGGGATCAGGATTCAGCGGGTTGACCTCAAAGACGTCGTCCTTAATCCAATGCTGGATCAATTCCTTTTGCGCGCGCGTCGGCTGGGATTTTTTCACCGGCGGCATGAGTCCCGCACGCAGATTTTTCAGCACGCGCCACCAGACATCGCGCTCGCCCGCAAAATTGTTCGTGGGATTCAACTCATCAAACGCCACGCCGCCCTTTTTTGCGCCGTCGCCGTGGCAGTCATAACAAAACTCCTGAAGCACCGGCTGGATGTTTTTTTTGAAATCCGTGGAGGCTGACAAGTCCGCTGCCGTCGCCGCATGGCCTGCAATAAAGCTCGCTGAGAACAGCAGCGTGGGTAGGGACGGTGCGCTGCGCCGTCCCCGCCTGGAGCGAAGCGAAGGGCGGAACGAATGTGATTGGACGCGCGCCTCGTCCATGCGATTCCGTCGCCTAACGCTGCGCTCGGCGACAGGGACGGCGCAGCGCGCCATCCCTACCACGCGGGTGGCGAGTTGGAGAATTTGACAAATGAGCGACCCGAAATTCATGCACAGATTTTCGTCATTGATTGGACGCTACAGCCCGCGCAGACGTTTCAACGATTCCAAGCACGCCCGTGTTGCGTGATACGGCCCTTTCCATTCGCTGACCTTCGGCAATTTCTGATCCACCTGACCTTCGGGATTGATGCGCCAAAACCATTCGCCGTGTTCGCGGTCAACGAGATGCTGCCCGATGTATTTCCACGTCTGCTCGGCGGCGGCGAGATAAACTTTGTTGCCCGAAAGTTCAAACGCGTTCAGGAAACCGACCAGCGCCTCCGCCTGTGGCCAGCACTCGCGGCCAGCATCAACTATTTTTCCGTCACGCCCCTCATAACACAGTCCGCCATCGGCGCCGAAGCCCTCGTTGAAGACCGCCTCGGCCATTTGCAGCGCGATGACCCGAATGCGCGCCAACAATTTTGCATCGCCCAATTCCTCCGCCGCCTCGCACAACAACCAGCTCGCCTCAATGTCGTGACCAAAAGTATAAGTGTCCGAGCGCACCTCCCATCGCTCGTTGAAAAAATGGTGCAGATGTTTCGTGCGCGCATCGAGAATGTGCGTGAGAAAAATTTCAATCAGCTCGCGCAACCGCACCGCCACGCGCGGCTCATGCCCGACCCGATATAAATTGGTGTAAGCCTCCAGCACATGAAGATGATTGTTCATGGACTTTTTCTCGGCCAAATCTTTCTCGCTCAAACGTGCGCCCGCGCCCGCCACCGACCAGTCGCGATTGCACACTTCGAGGTAGCCGCCGAATTTTGCGTCGTGCGCGTGACGCTCGATCAACTCAAATAATTCCTGCGCGCGCGCCAGCGCCGCTGGATTTCCAAACGCCAGATGAAATTCCGTCAGCGCATAAATATAAAACGCCTGGCCGTAAATTTTTTTAGAATCGTCAATGACCTTGCCCGTGTCAGCCAGCCGCCAGAACGCGCCGCCGTGTTTGGCGTCCCAGAATTTATTCATCACAAACTCAAACGCGCGTTCGGCCATCTGCTTGAACAACGGTTCAGGCTTCACGCGATAGACAGCGGAAAACGCCCACAAAATCCGCGCGTTCACGATGAGACCTTTCGGCTGTGAACGATCCGGCTGCAAGTCATTCGAGAGCCACGCCATCCAACCGCCGTTTTTTTGATCCAGCGCCGGGCCGCACCAGAACGGCAGATAATGTCCGAACAGATGGTCGCTGACTTCGGTGGAGAATTTTTTTAATTCAGCGGGCGGAATCATTTGGACAACGCCGGATGCGAGATTTCCACGCGGCCAAGCTGGGTCTCGCCAGTCAGTTCTAGTTTCAAAAACCTGCCGCCGCCGACTTTTTCCGCGTGAAACAAGACCGGCTTCCAGTAGCCATATTCGCCCGCGCCGTGAAAATAAATTTCTTTCTGCGCGGTCACGTCGTGAAAATTCTGGCCGTCGTTGGAAACGGAAAATTTCACGTCACTCTCTTCTTTTGGAAAAAAAGCCGACACGCGGAAACTCTCCACCACGTTCGGCAATTTGTAAACCAGCACCGCGCCGGTAATTCCCGCCGCGCGATACGCATCTTCCTTGGCTGCGCGACAACTGCGATCCGCAATTTTCCAACTGCCACTCTGCGAACTCACTTTTGAAAAATTATCGAGTTCATCTACGAGCGTCGCACTTTTCACTCGCACCGGGCCGACGATGTTGGATGGCTCGGAAATGCCCGATTCGTTTTTGGCGCGGATGCGATAAAACCATTTTCCCGCCGGAACCATTTCATCCGCAAACTGCGGGCGATACTGCGTCAAAGCCTCGTCAACATTGGTGATAACGATTTTCCAGTCGCCCGTTTTTTTTGCCGCCCGTTCGACTTGATAACTGCTGGCGCCGACCGAACCTTGCCACGAAATGGCCGAGGCATCGGCAATCGGCAACAGTTTTGGAGGCTCTGGAATCGAAACTGGCGGCTCTGGAATTCCGCGAATCGCAAACGCATTGGAGCGAACAATCGCGAGCAATTTAATTTCATCGTAGTCATTGCCCATCACTGAGCTCGGCCAATGAAAGGCCTTGTAAAGATTGCCGCCGAGGCCAGGTTCACTGTGCCAGTAAAAGCCGCCGTCGCGGATACGGAAGCGCAGGCTCCACAACATTCCACCCGAGCAACTCGTGTCCACAATCGCGCTGATGGCAGCCACCATTTTTTCCGTGGTCACAAAACCAAATTCGCCGACGACGTAAGGTTTTTTGCCCCGCGCCATTTCCGCATTAGCCCGGATGAGTTCGGCGAAAGATTTTTTATTGCCGGGATAATGATGCGTGGTGACGATGTCCACATCGGGCATTTCGAGCGACTCGGGGCGCAACGTGGCGGTGTTAAAGCCGTCCATCACGAGATGATTCGCATCGAGCGATTTGATGTAGCGGGCGATCTCGCGCGTCCACGCGGCCGGCGAGACGATTTCATTTCCCGTTTCCCAACAGAGGACAGATTTGTCATCGCAATAACGGACGCCAGTGACGGTGTTGGTGCGTGTCAAAATAAAATGAATCGTCAGTTTAAAGTCAGCGATGAGCTCCGGGTCGGTCCAGAAATCGTCCTTGGTCTTGCCGCGCCACGCCGCGTATTCGGCGCGTCCGCCTTGCCAAGCCCAGTTGTCCACGAACGGAATCACCACGCGGACGCCGGTGCGGTTAGCCGCGGCTAAAATTTCATCAAGCGTGCGGAAGGCGTCCTCGTTAAATTTCCCCGGCGCGAGGACGTGGCGCGGCGTGCCGGGCAGATCGTTCGTTTTCACGACGGTGATGACATAGCTGCGCGTGACGGTTCCGCCCAATGCTTGCAAGGTATTTAGCGCGTCGTTGATCTCAAACTTGTCTGGCAGCCGCCACGGATTTTCTTCGGCGAACGGCACGTTGTCCTCGACGATCAGCAAGTTCGGGAGGTTGAGCGAGAGGAAGCGGAATTCTTTTTCGCCATCGAATAGCTTGCCATCGCGGGCGGTGATGAAGTTGTGCAAGGAAGAGTCCGCCGCAAAAACAGAAGCCGTTACGATAAAAATAAATGCCGTCAGAAATCGAATTCTCATTTCAAGCTTTCTCCAGTTTGTCATACCAATTGAATTTCAAAAACACCGAGGTGACGATGAGCGTGGCGGCAATCGCACCCGCCCACGGCCATTCGCGCAGCACGATGTAAATCGGCAGTGCGGTGAGGCAGAGTTGCCACACGATGCCGACGGCGACGTTCACCGCGTCTTTAGTGAAATCGGGATTGGGGCGGAAGGCGGAATTTTGTTTCATCACTTTTTCGCGGATCGGTCCCCACGCGCCCCACGGATTCACCGTGGAATAAAATTTCATCAGCACGGCGTCTTCTTCCGGCTTGGTCAGCAACGTGCCGAGGAGGCAGCCCGCAACGGAGCAACCGAGAATTACTGGAAACAGATACAAAGTATTGGCGACTTCGATGTGCAGCAACGTCGCGAGCGACGGCATGAACATCGCGCTCAGGAGTCCGGCCATCATGCCCCAAAAATAACCGTAGCCGTTGAAGCGCCACCAATACCATTTCAGCACGTTGGCCATGACGTAGCCGCCGTAAAGTCCGCCCACGATCCACATCATCACCTCGGTGATGCTGGTCATGAAAGCGCCGAATAAAACGCCGACGACGAGCGCCACGAACGAGGCAATCCGGCTCCAACGCACTTGTGATTTCGGGGTCATGTTCGGATTAAAGAAACGTTTGTAGATGTCGTTCACGATGTAAGCCGGCGCAGCGTTGAGCGTGGCGGCGAAGTTGGACATGAGCGCGGCGAGTAAACCCGCCAGCAGCAAACCGACCACGCCGGTCGGAATATAATCGCGCAAAACGATAGGTAGAATCAGCTCAAAATCTGGTTTGGCCATCCCGCGCAAATCCGTCATGCAAAACGCGAGCGCTAGCACGGTGATCCCCGTGATCATTAGGTAACGCGGAAAATATAGCGCGACGTTCACCATGCCGTTCATCAGCGAGGCTTCGCGCGGATTGCGCGTGGCGAGGATGCGCTGCATATCGTAGTTCGGCGCGGGGCCGGCCAGACTCGCCAGCACGCCTTTGAAAAACATCAGGCCGAAAATGATGCCGAACATTTCGTTGCCGTCGGATTTGATGGCGGCGTTGACTTGATCGAGAATTCCCGTCCAGTTTAAATCCAGTTTCCAGCCGAAGAACGGATTCAGCCAGCCGGCGGGAATGGCTTTGTGGATCATCTCCGGCGACACTTTGTAAATGGCGATGATGCCGATCGCCACGGAAGTCACGGTAAGAATCGTGAACTGCATGACTTCGGTGATGACCACGCTGACCATGCCGCCCTTGATGGCGTAAAGCGACGTCAGCCCCATGATGAGGAGGGCGTAGATATTGGCGTCGGTGAACAAACCCGTCGGGCTATTCGTGAAATGCCAGGGCAACATGACCGAGGCAAATTTGCCGATGCCTTTGAACGCGTAGGCCAGAAACGCGACTACGTTGACGAGCGCAAAAAACACGACGCTCAAGTGTGCCAGATTCGCGCCGCGATCACGGCCAAAGCGCGTTTGAATCCATTCTGCGCCGGTGAGCACGTTCGAGCGGCGCAGCCACGCGCTCAAAAACATCATCAGGAAAATCTGGTTGAACACCGGCCAGAGCCACGGCAGCCAGAGACTTTTCAAACCATATACGAACAAAATATAGACGAGCCACATCGTGCCGCTGATGTCGAACATTCCGGACGCGTCAGAAATGCCGAGTAGATACCACGGCAACGATTTGCCGCCGAGAAAATAGGAATTTAAATCTTTCGACCCGCGCCGCGAAACCCACAGGCCGATGAGGATCACCGCTACAAAATAAATCACGATGATAGCGAGATCGAGCGGGTGCAGTTTCATGAATGGCCATCAGCGTGCGGGCGCAGTAACGATATTTCGAGGCGAAACTCCGTAGCGAATTTTGGTGACATGCGCCGGGCGAACCGCTGGCCGCAGAGCTGGCATTTCAAAGAGTTGCGATCTTACAAACAGGGCGTGCTCACGGCACGAAACATGCGCGGTCGCTTCAGATTTAATTTGCAAGCTTCGGCTTGGTTTCCAAAGCCTGTTTTACATACACGCCAAAATTGGTGGTGACGGTGTAGTTCCAGTCAGCAATCAAACTGGGCCGCGCGTTGGGGTGCAAATCCCACGCCACCCACGACCATTCATGTTTTTCCAGTGCCTGCAGGACATGGAGCAGCCAGTTATCCGTAGGCACGATGTGGCCGGGGCCGGCGTTACCGCCAAATTCACTGACGATGATGGGTAATGTTGCGGAGGCTTTTTCCATGTTCGCGATCCAGGTGTCCACACTCTGATTTTTGTTGTCGTAACAATGGTTCGCATAAATGACGCCGTGGCCGTGCGGATCGGCGAGCTGGCGTCCTTCGAGAATGCCGGAGAAATCGTAAGCCCAGTCGAGTCCGCCGGCGATGACAACGTTATTCGCGCCGGTCGCGCGCACGGTATCGAGCAGGGTCTGCATGCCGACGGCTTGAAATGTTTTTGGATCGCGCATTTGCCGGCGGTTGTTCGGCTTGTCGGTGATGGTTCCGCCGTGGAGCCAGATGTCCCAACTGACATCGTGCGGTTCGTTATACAAATCAAAGAGCACCGCCGGATGATTCGCATACACCGGCGCAAGGTCTTGCCAAAACGTGATGCTGTTGGAATCCGGCATCGAATGTTGCCCAATGTTTTTGCCCCATTCGTTGCAGTCCGACCAGTGCAAATCGAGAATGATGTAGCACCGATTCGTCGCGCAGACATTCACGATCTGGCGCACGAGGTCGCGATACGGTTGAAAATTATTCGTCTGCTCTGGCGCTTTGCCGAACCAGCGGTCTTGCGTGAGCGGCAGGCGGATGAGGTTGACATGCCATTCGTGGATCGCGCGTAGAACGGTTTCAATAATATGCCCCTGGCCGTCGCTGGTGAATTCCAGGCTGGCCGCGTTGACGCCACGCAATAAAACCGGTGCGCCGCGGCTATTGAGAATTTTTGTGCCGACGACTTTGAGCGGCAGCGGAGCGTTCGCTTCGCTCGTCGCCGACCGCGTGGCACAACCGCACATTAGAACCAGCGCGGTGCAGGCGAGGATGAATTTGACAATTGTTGATGGTGGACTTTGGTGCATGTGAAGCGCGAGCAGTCTGCCCGTCGGTTTGCCTGAGCTGGAAACGCGAACTAATTCCCCGCGCTTCGGAAAAATTTAATGGGTCGTGCCCATCGGCAGGTGCGCGTATTTGGCGACGGCCTGGGCGCGGGAGCGAACGTGCAGTTTCTCATAGACGCGGCGGATATAAGTATTCACGGTCTGCACGCTGATCTTGAGTTGCTCGGCGATTTCTTTGTAGAGATAGCCGCGCGCCAATAGTTCCAGCACTTCACGTTCACGCCCGGAAAGCTCTACGGTTTCGCCATCTAACTGCGTTTCGTTGCGGTAAAAATTCTGCACCACTTTGCGCGCGATCTGGCTGCTCATGGGCGAGCCGCCCGCGTGAACATCTTTAAGCGCATCAATCAATTCATTGCGCCGCGTCTGTTTCAGCAAGTAGCCAGACGCGCCCGCTGAGAGCGCGTTGAAGACGTGGTTGGCATCTTCATAAACGGTGATCATGACGAACTGGGTGTCGGGCAATTTTGGCTTCAATTTGCGCACGCATTCGATGCCATTCATGCCGGGCAAATTGATGTCGAAGAGAACGACGGAGGGCTTTTCATGCGGGAGCCGGGCGAGCGCCGTCTCGGCATCATCAAATTCGCCGACGCAGCGAAAGCCCTCGGTATTACGAATCCAGCCCGCGAGAATTTCCCGCGCTGGCACGTCGTCTTCTACAATGGCTACTGCGATGCTCACAGAATTTTTAGTCTTAGACATAGGGTAAGCTCCGACGAGTTCGAAGTCTTGTCACGTTAATTGATGACACGTTAACAGCTCATGGATGTTGTTGCACCGAGGTCGGCACGGAAATCAAAAATTTGATTTCCGCACCGTGTCCGGGCGCGCTTTGGATTTCGCACCGCCCGCCGATTTTTTCCAGGCGTTGCCGCATATTTTTTAAACCATTACCGCGTCCAGGTCGCGGCGCGACGGTCGCGGGATCAAACCCGGAGCCGTCGTCGCGCACGGCGAGGTGAAAGCCGTTGGCGTTCGTCGCCAGCGAGATGAAAACCTCTTTCGCGCCAGCATGTTTGACGACGTTGTGCAATGCCTCCTTGAACGCGAGGAAAACATTGTGGCGCATTTCGGCGGTGATCGGCCAGTGCGGCAAGTGCAGCGGCACATCGAGGCGGCAACGGATGTCGAGGGAAACGAGATATTCCTGGGCAAAATTGCCGAGATAGCTCGCGAGACTGTCCAGCGTGTCGTGCTGCGGATTCACCGCCCAAACAATCTCATCCATCGAGCGCGTCAACTCACGCGCGGTGTCGTAGATGCGGTCGAGTTGGGTGGCGGCCTGCGCGGGATTTTCCAGATCGCCGTGCGCGGACTGGCTCAACAAAGAAATGCGCGTGAGGTTCGCGCCGAGGTGATCATGGATGTCTTTTGCGATGCGTGTGCGTTCACGTTCCAATGCTTGCTGCCGTTCGATGCGCTCGAGTTTCGCGCGCATCCGGTGACGGGTGATGAGCAAGACAATGTTGACCACGACGGCAATCGCCACGAAGACGGCGAACAAATGAAACCACCAGCGTTGCCAGAAGTGCGGCAGCACGTTGAGCAGGATGGTTGCGCCGGTTTCGTTCCATACGCCGTCGCTATTGCAGGCGCGCACGTGGAAGGTGTAATCGCCCGGTGGGATATAGCTATATTCGGCCACGCGCTTGTTGTTCACCGCGTCTTGCCAGTCTTTTTCCCAACCTTCCAGCCGGTATTGAAACTGCATTTTTTCCGGCGAAACAAAACTCAATCCGGTGTAATGAAATTCAAAGCGCTGCTGCCCCGGGAGAATTTTCACCGGCAATTTATTCGTGTGCAGGGGCAGGAGTGAGTGCCCGCCCGCGACGACATCTTCGATCACCACCGGCGGCGGCAGGCGGTTCACCTTCACGTCATCGGTGTTGATGAGAACCAAGCCTTTGCTGGTGGGAAAACAAATCCGTCCGTCCGCGAGTTTGCACGCTGCGGGCTGCAAGCCGCCGGAACATTGCAGCGAGGGCAGCCCGTCGCCGAGGCCGTAAGTGAGACAACTGACCGCATTGATTTTGCCCTCGGCGCAGTCATCGAGCGACTTTTTGGAAACGCGAAAAATGCCGCTGTGCGAACTGATCCAAAAATTTCCGTGGGCATCCTCCTCGATCGCGCAGATGAAATTATTCGGCAGTCCCTCCGCTTCGGCGACCTTGGTAAACTTGCCGTTTTTAAATCGGTTCAGCCCGCTGCCGAAACTGCCAATCCATAATGCGCCGTCGGCATCAAGATGGAGACACTGGATGTAATCGCTCGCCAGGCCGTCTAGTTTTGAAAAGTGATCAAGTTTCCCATTTTTCAAACGTCCGAGTCCGCCGCCAATCATTCCGAACCAAACGGTGCCATCCGCCTCTTGCAAAATGGTTCGCACATCCGGAATCTTGAGGCCTTCCTTTTCGCCAAACCATTTCACCGCGCCATTTTCATAGCGCAATAATCCGCTCGCCGTGCCGATCCACGTTACGCCATCCGGCGCGTGCAATATCGCGGGCATCGGCACATTGATATTTTCCAAGCCGGGCGGAATTACGAAGCGTTCGCCTTGTTGCACATACATCCCGCCGCCCCAGGTGCCCGCCCAGATCCGGCCCTTCGCATCCTCAGAAACGCACCAGACATAGTTGTTGGAAATTCCGGCCCGCTCGGCAAAATTTTGCCACCCGCCATTTTGCAAACGATAAAGCCCCGCGCCCTCGCTGCCGACCCACAGCGCACCATTGCGCGCTGAACTCACTGATAACGCCAGACGCCCCTGCCAGTTTTCGGGGGCGTTGAGCGTCTCAATTTTTCCCGGTTGCAACGCGATCAAACCCACGCTGCCCGCGCCCACCCACAAAGTGCCTTCGCGATCTTCGTGCAGACAGCGGATCCAGTCGCTGGGAAAACCGTTCGCATGATTGAAGTGGAGCACTTCACGATTGGGAAATAAGAGAAATAATCCGTCGCTCGAAGTGCCCATCGCCAGCACGCCGGACCTGGTTTCCAGCATCGCCACCACAGTCACTTGGCACGGATTCGTGCCCCGATCTTCCACCAACTTGCTGTCGCGCCATTTCCCGACCTGAAGATCACGCACGACCCACAAGCCGCCGTCTTGACTGGGGCAAATACCGAGCACGAAGTTGCCCACGCCACTGGCATTGTTGGTGCCGGCCAAAATATTTAACTGGCCGTGCGCTACTTCGGCCAACTGCCCGCCGCTCGTCACCCATAATTTGCCGCGCCTGTCTTGCGCCAATTCCGCCCAGCCATCCGAGTTCGGCAGCGCACACTTCGCGCCGTCGCGGGCGCGGACAAGCGTGCCCTCTTCATTAAGCATCCAGATATCGCCGTCGGCATCCGCGCCGATGGCGGGAATTTTCCGGCGCACACCCGTTTCATGAACTTCGAGCGGTTCAAATTTTCCATCCGCATAACGCGTCAAATCACCGCGCTCATGGCCGATCCACAAGATTCCTTGCCGATCTTCAAACAAACTGGTCACGCGGTCGCTTTGCAATCCCGGCGTGCTCGCACTGTTAAAAACCGTGAAGCGCACGCCATCGAACCGCACCAACCCGCCGTAAGTTCCGATCCAAAGATAACCGTCATGTGTCTGCACCACCGCGGTGACCGCGTTGTCGGGCAAGCCGTGTTCGGTGTTCCACGTGCGCGGAAAATAATTGGGAAGCTTTTGGGCATGCGCGCCGCCCACCAGACCAAAGCAAATACTCAGCAAGATAAAAAACAAGCTGCCGCCACGTATCAAGCCGGCGGGCATGTGAAAATTCACCGTAAAAGAGCGCATGGCGATTTTGTGTTTGGGCACGACCGAATTCTGCGTTTTCAAAAAAGGCCGCGCAAGCCTAGAGCCGAATGGATACTTTTTCCGGACAACCGCCGGGCGGCTGACCGGCCAGGAAAATGCGCGGCTAGTTAGTTCGGTTGCACCAGAAAAAACTAATCCCGATGGCGCGCGGAGCCCGGCTGGCTTTGGCTTGTGGCCGTTTCATGCCACATGACCTTTAGGCAGGTCGGGTTACCATTCTATTATCAACAAGCCTAATCCGATAACTGTGAAAGCAGACATCTTGAAAGACGACGTCATTTTTTCGCATCGCCCCATGAGTCACTCAGAATTACTCCCTGAGGTCACCCTGAAACAACGGCTAACGCTCCGTGCGACCAGAGGGTTTTGCGGCGTTATGTTTTCAGGGGTATTGTTGCTCAGTGCCGGCTGCGGTGACGGTTCTGCGAAATTGTCGGCGAGCGACGCCAATGCCTTTGCATCGGCGTCCGCCGATCTCAAGCAGCAATGGGAAAAAGCCCTCGCGGCGGATAAGGCCAAGGATTATGCCACGGCGCAAACGCTTCTGGATGCGCTGTCCCAACAGCAACTCAACGCGGCGCAAAAACAAGCGCTCCAAACGGAACGTGCGGAGTTTGGTCAGCGCCTTCTGGCTGCGGTAGAAAAAAACAATCCGGCGGCGATCAAAGCGATCCAAGATTCGCAAAATCAAAACCGGCGCCCGAAGTAACTTTTCCGACAACCCTATGAAAGCTTCATTTTCGATCCGACCCAAAAAATCCGCGTTTACGTTGATTGAATTGCTGGTGGTCATCGCCATCATCGCCATTCTGGCAGCCATGTTGTTGCCAGCTCTCGCCAAGGCGAAAGCCAAAGCTAAGCAAATTTCCTGCGTGAACAATCTCAAGCAGATGGGCATTGGTTTGACGATGTATGTCGGAGAAAGCAAATATTATCCGGGCTGCTTGATACCGAGTTCAGTTTACTATTATGTCTGGGCACCGCGCATGCTTGAATACATGGGTAACAACCGGAAATCATTTTCCTGCCCGTCCGCCTTGCCGGAAGCTTCCTGGGATACCAATCTAAATAATACTTTGGGTGCCAACGATCCCAAGACCGGTAATTTTGATCCCTACGCGATTTATACGACCGGCCAGATTGGTCATGGAAGCCGTTTTTCTTACGGATGGAATGACTGGGGTTATGGCAACGTCGGGCCGGTTAGTCTAGGCATGGGCGGGGACGTTGACAGCGGCTTGAACACTTATGTGAAAGATGCGCAAGTCAAACGTCCGTCCGATATGATTGCCATTGGTGATACGCCTGGACCGAAGATTCGGGCAGTCATTAATTTTGACGCGAACATGGATCCCACCGACGATACTTTCTTGCACCCAGAGTTACCTTCCAATCGACATAACTATCGCACGGATATTTTATGTGCTGACGGCCACGCTGAAACCCCCAAGCGGAACGAGCTCACCAGTAACACCGATACGTGGATCCGCCGCTGGAACAACGATGCTTCGCTCACCCAAGGGAAGGCCGGGGTAAGCTATATTAATGCGCTTGATGATAATTGAGCGTGCTAAGCGAGATTTGCGAACTTAGAAATAGGGTGAGCTTGGTCAAACCTGCGGCCGGTCTTTCCATGGATGTTTATCGGTTAAACCATGTAGCCCCTGTGGATTTATGTTTGCTTCGAAATGTTCAAGTCTTGAGAACCGCGCCAATCACTGAGCCTCGCATTGCTTTTTCGAATAGTGACCCGAATCGGCCACTTGAATCCGCCAAGATTATCCAGCAAAATACCTGTGACGTAATCTAATCGCCAAACGCGCTGCAACTATTTATTCGCCACATGATCAAATTTTTTTTCTGCCCCGGCTGGTTATGTGTTTGGCTTACAGTTTATGGTCAAGTATCTCCTGAGGTATCTCGCGCCGCTGGAACTTGGAGCACCTTAGTTAACTCTCCGCCGACAGGCGTGAACGCCAGTATGGTGTTGAGCGACGGCGCAGTGCTGACTTATGACGGCGATGGGAATTGCAACAAGCTCACACCGGATATCCACGGCAGCTATCTTAACGGAACTTGGACACCAGCCGCGCATATGAATGACGGACGCTTGTTCTTCGCCTCCGTGCTGCTAACGAACGGAAATGTCTTTGTGGCCGGCGGTGAATACGGCGCCGGCCACGACCACGCGGAGTTATATGACCCGCTGAACAATGTTTGGACGCGCATCCCTGATCCGGTTTCGGGCGTGGGTTTTTCCGATGCGATTTCCAAAATTCTTCCCAACGGCAACGTGCTGGTTGCGCCGGTCAGCCAGTTCGGTGGCTGTAAAATTTACAACGTTGTCTCCAACAATTGGCAAACGGCCGCCTCGGCGCTCAACCAGAACGAGGTCTGCTGGGTCAAATTACCCAATGATAATATCGTGACGATTGATACCGGCGCACAAACTTCGGAACATTATGTGCCGTCGCTGAATCAGTGGATCGTGGATGGTAACTTACCGGTGCCGGTCTATGGCTACGGCGCCGAGATCGGCGCAGGCTTTTTGCTGCCAAACGGAAAAGTTTTCTACATCGGCGGCAACACTAATACTGCGATTTACACTCCGGGCAGCACAGTAAGCAGCGCGGGCAGTTGGGTGGCGAGCGCAACGATTCCGAACGGTCTCGGCGCGGTGGACGCGCCGGCGGCGATGATGTTGAATGGGAAAATCTTATGCGCCCTCGGCCCGGTGGGTGGATTCAACGGCCCGACCGGCTTTTATGAATACGACTATACGACGGATTCGTTCGCGCCGGTGAACAGCCCGACCGGCGGCCCGACGTATTCACCCAGCGCTCCGTTCGGCACGAGCATGTTGGACTTACCCGATGGAACAGTGCTGTTCATCGGCGGACAGAATTCAACGTCACTCTATATCTACACGCCGGATGGAACTCCGCTCCCGGCGGGACAACCTAGTATTAGTGGCATATCGGAAAATTCAGATGGCTCATATCATCTAATCGGTATTGGATTGAACGGAATTTCTGAAGGCGCAGCCTATGGCGATGACGAGCAGATGGACAGCAATTATCCGCTTGTGCGCATGACCAACAACGCCACGGGCAATGTCTATTACGCGCGCACTTTCAGCCACAGTAGCACCAGTGTCATGACTAGCAACCGTGTGCTTACAACGGAATTTTCCTTACCGCAAAACTTACCGGTTGGAAATTACTCCCTCGTCGCAGTAGCCAATGGAAATCCATCTGCGGCACAATCCTTCACTTACTCACCGCCGGTCATTCCGACGGGACTAACGGCTAAAAGTGGCAGTAACACGTTTGTGAATCTGCAATGGAATGCCAGTGCTGGCGCCACCGCCTACAACGTGAAACGCGCGGCAACTAGCGGTGGTTACTTCGCCACGCTGGCAACTATCAATGGGACAAGTTATACAAACTCAGGGCTGACAAATGGGATAAATTATTACTATAAAGTTGCCGCTGTGGGCAGTGGCGGGCCAAGCGCCGATTCCGCCGCTGTCAGTGCCACCCCGTTTGGTCCGCCGCCAGTTCCCACGGGATTGACCGCCACCGGCGGGGCCAATGCGCAAGTGCCTTTGTTCTGGAATCCAAGTTACTCGGCCACGAACTACAATCTGAAACGTGCCACCGTCAGCGGCGGACCTTACATCACGATAGCTAATCTGAGAGTAACTAACTATACCGACATCGGCGTCAACAACGGCACGACTTATTACTATGTTGTTAGTTCCGTGGGGACGAATGGTGAAAGTGCGAATTCGGCTCAAGCCAGCGCAACCCCATTGCTTCCAGTGCTGATCACCTGGTTCAAAGCGGATGCTATAACCGGGCTTGGAAACGGCGGAGCCGTGAGTTCGTGGACCGATTCCAGCGCGCACGGTTTTGCCGCCGCGCAGGCGACGACTGGCCAGCGGCCTACTTACCAGACCGCCGCGATGAATGGTTTGCCCGTGGTGCGCTTCAACTCCGCCAGTAGTCAGAACCTTACTTTCAATCGTCCGGTGCAGGATAACTTCACTATGTTCTGCGTGTTTCGCAGCACGCAAGGACTAGGTGCCGGCACATTGTTTTATCAAGGCGCAGGGCTGGTGAACGGTGAAGTGGCGAATACCGTGAATGACTTAGGCACCTGTCTGTTTGCGAACGGCCAGGTGTGCGCGGGCACGGGCAATCCCGATGTGGCGGTCAATTCCGCCGCGGGCTACAACGATGGCAATCCGCACTTGATGACGTTCCGGCGAAATAAAATTTCCGGCGAAGTGAACCTTTTCATGGACGGAAATTTTGTCGGCACAACTCCCGGCAACACCAATTCATTGACGGCGCCGACCAAGCTGGCCTTGGGCGCGGTGCAAACGGGCATCAATTTTTTGAGCGGCGATATCAGCGAGGTGAAAATATATTCCTCGGCTTTGTCTGACCTCGACCGGCAAGTGCAGGAAGGCACGCTCGTGGGCAAGTGGGGTGTGAGTTTGCCCGCCTCGCCAAGTGGATTCGTGGCGCAAGCGTTCAACGGTCAGGTGCAGTTAAATTGGAACCCATATCCGACCGCCACGAATTATTTTATCAAACGCTCCGCGAACAGCGGCGGGCCTTACCTGATTATCGGCACCAGCGCCGCGACCAACTATCTCGATGCGACCGTGGTGAATGGAGTTACTTATTACTACGTCGTTAGTGCCGTCAACACCTTCACGGAAAGCGCCAACTCGGCGCAAGTCGTCGCGAGTCCGGCGGCTCCCGCCGTGCGAACCTGGTTTAAGGCAGACGCCCTCACCGGCCTCGCGAACGGCGCGGCGGTTGGTAGTTGGTCTGATTCTAGCGGTAGCGGTTTTACGGCAACACAGACGACCCCCAGCCAGCGGCCTACATATTCTTCCAGTGCGATGAATGGGATGCCGGCCGTGCATTTCAATAACGCCGCTAGCAGCAGCCTCGGATTCAATCGCCCGGTGCAAGATGATTTCACCATCCTGTGCGTCTTCCGGAGCACGCAGGGATTGAACTCGGGAAATTTATTTTGGCAGGGCGCGGGCTTGGTGAATGGCGAAGTCAGCGGCGTTGCCAATGATTTTGGAACGTGCCTCTTTGCCAACGGCCAGCTCAGCGCCGGCACTGGTAACACTGATGTTTCGGTCAATTCTACGGTCGGCTACAACGATGGTAATCCGCATCTCATGGTGTTCAAACGCACCGGGGGTATTGGCCGAATTGATTTGTATATGGACAGTGTTTTCGCTGGCAGCGTCACCAACGCCACCACGAATTCGCTGACCGGCCCAGCGCGGCTGGTGTTGGGCGCACAGCAGACGGGCAATTACTTTTTGAACGGTGATATTTCTGAGGTGAAATTTTTCACCAATGCGCTGACGGATACGGTGCGAGCGATCGAAGAGACTACCCTGGAATGTAAGTATGGAATTCCCAGCGTCACGCCGCCGCTCGCCGCGCCGAGCGGCTTAAATGGCACCGGCGGCAATCGCCAAATCATGCTTGGTTGGTTCGGCGTCTCCGGCGCGGCGACTTATAATTTAAGTTCGTCCACGATTTCCAATGGTCCGTTCACTTCCGTCGCCGCCAGCTTGAGCACCACCAGTTTTACCGACACTAACGCGATGATTGGTCAGACAAATTATTATCGCATCAGCGCCGCCAACGGTTGTAACGTTGGCACCACGTCTCCAGCCATAGCTGTGTTCCTCCCGCAACCGACCCTCACGCTCGCCACCGCTGATAGTGCAACGCTAACCGTGTCATGGCCGGTATGGGCAACCGATTGGAACTTATATTACGCGACTAATTTAGTTCCACCGATAAGTTGGCTGCTCGTCACCAACGCGGTGGTGAATACTAACAATCAAATAATAACCACGCTCCAGTTGGACGCAGACGCTCGTTTCTTCCGATTGAGCTTCCCTTGACAGCATTATATTTTCTATAACTCACTTTATGAAAAAAACCGCGACCCTATTCACCTTATTGGTCGGCACCATTGGGTCTAGTCTGGCCGACAATGCCCAGAGTGTTCCTGAAAATTCACAGCTCGTCCTGCTGGCGAATCCGTTGATGGGCACTGATTCCACCGGCAGTTTTTCCCACGGCAACGAGTATCCCGCTATTGGTGTGCCGTTCCCGATGAATACGTGGGCGCCTTACACCGAGCCGCAGCGCGACTCGTTTTTTTACCAATATCCGCACCACAAAATCCGCGGCATCCGGCAGACGCACCAGCCGAGTCCATGGATCGGCGACTACGCCATGTTTTCCCTGATGCCGGTCAGTGGCCAGCTCGTCGTGAACGACGAAGCTCGTGCATCCGATTTCAGTCACAAAAATGAAATCACCCAACCCAGCTATTACAGCGTCTATCTCGATACCTGGAAGGCGAAGGCCGAAGTCACGCCGACGGAACGCTGCGCGCGCTTGCGTTTCACGTTCGATGCCCCCGACGATTCTTATGTGGTGCTCGATCAATTCGACAAAGGCGCTTCGGTCCAGATCATTCCCGGCGAAAATAAAATCATCGGCGCAGTCCGGTATCATTGCGGTCAAGTGCCGGACATTTATTCGAGCAATTATTTTGTGATCGTCTTCGACCGTCCGTTCGCTACGAACGGCGTATGGTCGGGAAACGAGATTAAACCCGGCGTGACGCAATTGGCTGGCGACGCGGTCGGAGCATTTTTGAAATTCGACACGAGCACCGAAAAAGTCGTCGGCTGCAAAGTTGCTTCGTCCTTCATCAGCCCGGAACAGGCGATGCAAAACCTTCAGCACGAAATCGGCGATGCAGATTTCGACACCATCCACCAACGCGCCGATGCCCAATGGAATCAGGCCTTTGGTCGCGCCCGCGTCGAAGGTGGTTCGGACGAACAGCGTCGGACATTTTATAGCTGCTTCTACCGTTGCATCATGTTCCCGCACAAATTTTACGAGGTGGACGCGAGTGGTAAGCAGGTTTATTTCAGTCCCTACGATGGCAAATTGCATGATGGTGTGCTCTACACCGACAGCGGTTTCTGGGATACGTTCCGCGCCGCGCAGCCGCTCTACAATCTACTGTTCCCGGAAGTGAACGCGGAGATTTTGCAAGGCGTCGTCAATGCGTCCGAGCAGAGCGGTTGGCTCCCCGCGTGGGCTAGCCCTGGCCATCGGGCGTGCATGGTCGGAAATAATTCCTTCTCGCTACTCGCTGATGGTTGGTTCAAAGGCGTCCGCTCTTTCGACGCGAATAAGGCCGTGGCTGCGATGGTTCATGATTCACAAAACAGCGGCCCGATTCCATCCATCGGTCGCGACGGCGAGAAATTTTATCACCGCCTCGGTTACGTTCCCTATTCACCGGTGAAAGGGGAAACTAGTTTCAGCGAAGCCACGGCAAAAACGTTGGAATACGCTTACGACGATTTTTGCGCCGCAAAGTTGGCGCTCGCCACTGGTCGTAAAGCCGACGCAGAAATGTTTGCCCGTAGCGCGATGAACTGGACCAATGTTTTTGACGCGAAGATTGGTTTCGTGCGCGAACGCAAAGAAGATGGTTCGTGGGTCGAACCATTTTATCCAAATCAATGGGGTGGCGGATTCACCGAAGGTTGCTCGTGGCATTGGACCTGGTGCGTGTTCCATGACATTCCTGGCTTGATGAAACTCATGGGCGGCGACGACGCATTCATCGCCAAGCTCGACGGCGTTTTCACTGCGTCGAGCGATGTCCGCACCGGCACTTATGGCGGCATGATCCATGAGATGACCGAGATGGTCGCCGCCGATATGGGGCAATATGCGCACGGCAATCAGCCCATCCAACATATGATTTATCTCTATGACTACGCGGGTCAGCCGTGGAAAGCACAATCGCGCGCGCGCTGGGCGATGGGCAAGCTTTATGCACCCACGCCCGATGGCTACTGTGGCGACGAGGACAATGGCCAGACCTCCGCGTGGTATGTTTTCAGCGCGCTCGGTTTCTATCCCGTGTGTCCCGGCGACGAACATTATATCATCGGCAGTCCTTTATTTGACAAGGCGACGATCACAACGGCGAAGGGCAAAACCTTTACCATCACCGCTGAAAACAACGGTCCGCTCAAGCCGTATATTCGTGCGGCAAAATTAAACGGCGAAGCGTTCAATAAAACTTTTTTGAGTCACGCTGAACTCTTGAACGGCGGCGAAATCAATTTTCAAATGACTTCCGCGCCCGAAAAAAACTGGGGCGGTGCCCCGGAAAGCCGTCCGCCATCCGGGATGTCGGCGCTGGGCGAACTCGTTCCGACTGTTAAATAATTGAACTCTTTCAACATCGCACCCCATGAAAACAGTTAAACTAGACCAATCCAATTCCAGCGTTTCCCGACCGAAGGGAACCGCTTCACCCGCCCACAATTTTTGGTGCATGACAGTTGGCCTGATAACGCTTCTGTGTTTCGGGACGGCCGCCTCGGCGGAAGCCTTGGTGAGCCATCCATTATTGCATCCGTTGTTCTGCGATCACGCCGTGTTGCAGCGCGACGTAGCGGTGCCGGTCTGGGGTTGGAGCGCGCCGGGGGCAAAAATCTCCGTGAGCTTTGCCGGACAAACGCACACGACGGTGACGGACCGCAACGGCAAGTGGTGGTTGAAATTAAAATCCCTGCACGCGTCTTCCGAGTCACGCACGTTGTCGGTCACGAATTTCACCACGCACGAATCCGCGGTGGCCAACGACGTTCTCGTCGGCGACGTGTGGCTTTGTTCCGGGCAATCGAACATGGAGATGGGCGTCGGGGCGTGTAATGCGACCAATGATATCGCGACCGCAAATTTCCCGTTACTCCGTCTGCTCACCGTGCCGCGCCGCGTCGCGACCGTGCCGGTTGACACCCTGACTTGCCAATGGCTGCCGTGTAGTCCGGAAAATATCAAGCAAGGTTTGTGGGCCGGTTTTTCCGCGACCGGATTTTTCTTCGGACGCGAATTGCAGCGCGAGTTGAACATTCCCATTGGTTTAATTCACAGCTCGTGGGGCGGCACAGTTGCGGAGGCTTGGACGAGTGCCGAAGGCTTGGAACCAATCACTGATTTCCGCGACGCGGTGCAAAACGTGCGCGACACGGCGGCTGGTAACCAACAAAGTGATTACAACGAAATTTTTGAAAAATGGTGCCAGCAAAAAGACGCGGGGACCCAGCACGGTTGGGCAAGCGCGACGACCTTCGATGCCGGTTGGAAATCGGTCGCGATGCCGCAATATTTCGAGCAAGCCGGCTTGCCCGGTTATGACGGTATCGTTTGGTTCAGCCGCGAATTTGAATTGCCGACGGAGTGGGCGGGCAAAGATGTGAGGCTTGAATTGGGTCAGATTGATGACATCGACACCACGTGGGTGAACGGTGTGAAAGTCGGTCAGATGAATCGTCATGATTTGCTCCGCAACTACACCATCCCCGCGCGTGCGCTGAAATCCGGCAAAAATATTATCACCATTCGCGTGCTTGATACGGGCGGCAACGGCGGATTTATCGGGCCAGCGGATCGGTTGAAGCTTTCGTTGGCAGGCGATAATTCCGCCGCGCCCGTTTCGCTAGCGGGCAATTGGTTGATGCGTGATTCGACTCCGCTCGCACAACTTGGCGCGCCGCCGCAAATTCCTGATCCGGGAAATCCCAATGTCACCACCGTGCTTTACAACGGTATGATCGCGCCACTGCTGCCGTTCGCGATCAAGGGTGCGATCTGGTATCAAGGCGAGGCGAATGCCGATCGCGCGCAACAATATCAGCGGTTGTTGCCCGCGATGATCAACGATTGGCGCCAGCATTTTGGCGTCGGCGAATTTCCGTTTTACATCGTGCAGCTAGCTGCGTGGCAGGCGACGTATCCGCAACCCCGCGAAAATCATTGGGCCGAACTGCGGGAGGCGCAGGCCGTGACGGCCAAAAAAATTTCGCACAGCGGGCTTGCACTGGCCCTCGACATCGGTGACGCCGCCGATATTCATCCAAAAAATAAACAAGAAGTCGGACGGCGGCTCGCTTTAAACGCGCTGGCCAAAACTTATGGCAAAAAAATCGAATATTCCGGTCCGTGGTATCGCTCGATGAAAATTGAGGGCGATAAGATCCGAGTAAAATTTGATCATGTGGGCGGCGGATTGTTTGCCAAAGGTGGCCAGCTCACCGGCTTCGCCATGGCGGGCGATGATCACCGATTCGTCTGGGCGGACGCGCGGATTGATGGCGCGACCGTTGTGTTATCGTCGCCGCTCGTCGCCAAACCAGTGGCCGTGCGTTACGCGTGGGATATCAATCCCGTTTGCAATCTCTACAACCAAGCTGGCCTGCCCGCCGTGCCCTTCCGCACCGACAAACCGCTAACAAAATAATAAGCATGCGTTTCAATCTGATTTTTCAACTCGCGCGTTTTGGATTGGCTATCGTCGCCGGCGCGGCGACTGCGAGCGCTCAACCATCGTATAAAAACCCCGTCATTGCTGGCGATCATCCCGATCCATCCATCATCCGCACGGGCAAAGATTATTGGGCCACCTGCACTTCGTCGGCGTGGGGACCGCTATTTCCGCTGCTACATTCCACGGACTTGGTTAATTGGGAGTCGGCGGGCGCGGTGTTGTCGCACCGGCCTGACTGGGCCACGGGCGATTTTTGGGCGCCGGAAATTTCTGAATTCAACGGCAAATATTTTGTCTATTTCACCGCGCGCCAGCAGAACGGTCGGCTCTCCGTCGCGGTTGCGACCGCTGAAAAACCGGGCGGGCCTTACACGGATCGCGGTCCGATCATCGCGCAAGCCGATGGCTCGATTGATCCTGCGCCGGTCATTGATACGAACGGCGCGCGTTATCTCGTCTGGAAAGAAGATGGCAACAGCCGCAATCAACCTTCCATTATTTGGGCGCAAAAATTGAATGACGACGGCACGAAGCTCGTCGGCGAGATGCACGAACTGATTCGTAACGACATCGGCTGGGAAGGCGGCGTGGTGGAAGGTCCGTTCATTTTGCGCCGCAATGATTGGTTTTATCTGTTCTATTCCGGCAACGGCTGCTGTGGCAATGGTTGCACTTATGCGCTGGGCGTCGCGCGTTCGCGCTCGCTGCTTGGGCCGTGGGAAAAAAATCCAGCGAACCCGATTCTGGCTGGGAATGAAATCTGGAAATGTCCCGGCCACGGCAGCCTCGTGCAAGATGAGTCCGGCCGATATTTCCTGCTGTATCACGCGTATTCAGTCACCGGCACGATTTTCACCGGCCGCGAAGGCATGTTGGATGAAGTGAAGTTCGGCGCGAACGACTGGCCAACCATCAACCACGGCAACGGGCCGAGCGTGAAAGCAACTTCACCGTTCGGCGTGGCGCAAAAAGTTTCCGGCGCGAGTTACGCGGATGATTTCTCTGGGAAAAATTTGGAGAGCGGCTGGCAATGGCCGCAGAACCGCGAGCCGGCGCATCGTCTTGAAAATGGAAAACTGCTGCTCGCTGCTAACGGACATGGAACCAATTTTCTGTCCGCCGTGCTGGCGCGCTCGACGCTGGCGGCGGATTATGTCGCGACCACGACGATTGAAACCAAGTCGCTAAAACCCGGAGCCGCGCTCGGTCTCTGCGCTTTTGGCGATTCGGACAATGCCATGGGCGCGGCGTTTCAAGACGGCCAAATCATTCTCTGGCGACGCGACAAAGGCGTGACGCGACAACTCTCTCAACAGCCAGCGCCTGAAGCCGCGAAACTTTTTCTGCAACTCACCACGCGCCATGGCTACCGTTTTCAATTCGCCCTCAGCGGCGATGGTGAAAAGTGGCTGCCGTGCGGCGCGGCTGCCGATGCGAAGGATTTACCGCCGTGGGATCGCAGCGTGCGTGTGGCGCTGACGGTCGGCGGGGCGCTGGGTGCCGAGGGGATTTTCGATTCATTTTCCATCCAGCCGCTAGAACCTTTAACCGGAAAATAAAAACTATGAAAAAGATAAGCCTGATCGCCGTGCTGCTCACGATTGTTTTTAATGTCAGTCAGACGTTGGCGGCGGACGCTCCCGAGGCCACGACTTATCAGATCCGCAACGTGAAACATCAGGAGCTATTGCGCCCGCGCGATGCGAATAACGCCACCGGCACGCCGATTGTTTTGTATCCCGCGCAACCGTGGAAGTGCATGACCTGGCGGTTGCAGCCGGCGGGCGAGTCGGCGTTTCATCTGAAAAATCTGTTCACCGGAAAAACCTTTTGCTCCAGCACTAACACCAATGCGCCGCAGCCATCCGTGACGCAAATTCCGCTCGCAAAAAACGGTGCCGAATCGCCCGTGTGGCAGTTCACCAAGCTTGACGATGGAAATTACAAAATCAGCGACAGCAAATCTGGAAAAGTTTTGACTGCCAAAAAAAGCGCCGACGATTCCGAGGCGAAAATTATCACCGCGCCGTGGGAAAATCAGGGCGAGCAAAAATGGATTTTGGAGCCGATGGATCCCAAACAGTTGACGATGTGACGGCGGAGTTGTTTTTCTTATGCGCCACCTGATTCTCGCATTTCTGGGGTTGAGTTGTTTCTCCGCAATGGCTGAAGGCGAGTTCAAATGGGCGGGCACTAATTTAGTTGCGCGTGGCGGCTGGGGCCGCATGATTCAGCTCGCGGATGCCAGTTGGTTATGCGTGAACACGCGTTTCAGTCGCGGCGAGAGCAGTTTGGAAATTCGCGTCACCACGAATTCTTTCCAGTCCTGGGCAAAAATTTCCGACGTGATCGAACCCAGCCGTTTGCTGGATAATGGCGAATTGATTCAACTTCCTCACGGAGAAATTCTGCTCACGGGCCGTTCGCTGATTGAAGGCCAATCCTATCGTTTACCGGTTTATCGCAGCAGGGACGGCGGCCAGTCGTGGCACATTTTCAGCACCATTGATTCCAACGAAGGGCCGGCGGGAATGTTGAAGCAGCGCGGATTGTGGGAGCCGCATTTTTTCTTTTTGAGTGATGGTCGGCTTGCCGTTGCTTACGCGAATGAAAAGCACGCCGCCGCAAAACCCTCGTTCAGCCAGATTTGTTCCGAGCGCGTCTCCAACGACAGCGGGAAAACGTGGGGTGATGAAATCATGCTCGCGGCGCAAACCGGCGGCGGAAAGTTGCGACCGGGGATGCCAGTGGTCACGCGCATGGCCGACGGAAAATTCATCGCGGTCTATGAAGTTGTCGGCGTGGGCGATGCGGATGTGTTCTGCAAAATTTCCGATGACGGCGCGCATTGGCCGCCGGGTTTGGGCAAGCGCATCGCGGGTCATCACGCCGGGCCATGGGTGGTTTCGCTGGCGAACGGAGAATTGTTGCTGACTTCTTGCGCGAACCGGATTTCGAGCAGCCGTGATTTTGGGGCGACGTGGAATTTCATTGAACCGTCGCCGTGGAATGTTGGCGACGGGAAAGTTTTCACCTGGCCGGCGATTTATGAAACGGCGACGAATCAAGTCGCGGTGATGATTTCGCATCACGGCGTGCAAATGCGGATGGGAGTATGGCCCCCAAATAACGCAAGACTTCCATTTCGTCGGCCTCACGCTGACGTGAATTTCAGGGCAGGCTGGCGAGGAGAAATTTTTGGGCGTTGGCCAGATCATGGTTGAGCCGCAGCCGTTCGTCGTTCAAGGGCGACAGGGCGGCGTCAGGCAATGCGCGCACCAGCTTGCCGCCCGTTTCCACGGCGGAACTGGCGTCGGTGAAATTTGACAGCGCGGCGGGTCTGGCAACCGGCTCGGATTGGCGCAGATGATGAAGGACCGCAAAACCCCCCAGTAAAATCAATGACGCCAGCGCAGTCGCGGGAGTCCAGCGCGCCAAAAATATCTTCCAGTTGAGAGCGACCGCACGTTCAGGTTCCGCCGCGCGAACCGCGCGCATGATGGCGGCGTGGAGCGCGGGCGATGTTGCCGGCGCGGGCCGGGATTTTTTCAGGGCGCGGTGCAAGTCGGCAGAATCGGTTGCGAGGCGGCGCAGCTCTTCCGACTCCGCCACGGCGCGTTCCATGTCCGGCGGCAACGGCTTGTGGTCATCAAGCGCGTTCGAGATTTTCCATTTGGCGAGCCAGGTCTTCATAAAGTTTTTTGCGCGAGATAATTTTCCGCCGCCACGGGAACCCTGCGGGCGGCGGCGGCATCAGGATTCAACCGTCGCCCCAAAGTCTGCCGGGCGCGGAATAGCAGCACCTTCACATGGATTTGCGTCTTGCCGAGCACCTGCGCGATTTGCGCCACGTCCATGTCCTCCGCGTAACGCAGCCACAGCGCCTGAAACTGGTTTTCCGTCAGGCAGCGGCGCGCGAGCTGCCAGAGTTGTTCGCCGTCTTCGCGCCGGGCGAGCAGTTCGCCGGGATGATTTTCATCCGTTAATTCCGGCAACGGCGCATCCTCCGCAGGCGGCGCGGCGCGGTGGCGGTCAATGCACTTGTGCCGCGCGATGGTGAAGAGCCACGGGGCAAATTCCCGGCGCGCATCAAACCGCGCGAGACTTTGCGACGCCTTGACGAATGTGTCCTGCGTGACTTCGCGCGCATCGGTGGCGTTGGCGCAGAACTGCCTGACAAACGCATGAACGCGGTGTTCGTAGCGGACGACTAGTTCTTCAAAAGCGTCCGCCGAGCCGGCCCGGATCTGCCGGATCAGCTCGGCGTCGGAATCTGTTAAAAGTTCCTGGGGCACGAGCGGTTTATTCTTTGGACGATTTCACGGCGGCTTTGCGCGCGGCATCTGCCTTCATCATTTCCACAACTTCGTCGGCGGGCAAGACGAGATTTCCCTCCACGCGGCTGCCATCCTGCGCAAGCGTGATGGCATTGGCGATCCGCACGGACTCCGGCTTGTCCGTCTGCAATCGCGCGAGTGACAGCAATCCCTGCACGATGGACTGGACGTTCCCCGCGACCTCTTCGCTGTCGGCTACCAGCGTGAGGCGTCCCTTGAACTGTTGCGCGGATTCGCCCAGCACGAGCTGCACGGACTTGGACATTTTCAGGATGGCGGCGTTCGGGTCGCCATCCGGCAATTTCATTTTCAATGCGCCGGCCTCGATGAAATGCCCGTTACCAGCCGCGCCAAGTTCGGAAAAGTTGGTTCCGCCGGCCAAGTTTGGCAAGCTGCCCTCAACCACTTCGAGCGCGCGGGCCACGGCTTCCTCCCGCTGGCCGAAGATGACGCGGTTGCCTTGGATTGCGGCATAGACGCGCGGCGGCACGCCGTCCTTCGGTTTCTTTTTATCGTCAATCCAGTTGTGGATCACGTTTTGTCCATGCGGACTGCTCTGATAATCCTTGGCCGCCTGCGCGAGCGTGACGAGCCGGGCCGGATCAAAATCCGCGTAAAGCATCAGCACGCCATCCTCCGGCGCCGGGCTTCGACCGTAAAGCGTCACGCCGTGAAGCTGCGTGCGGAGGTCAAAATTAAAAAATGTTTGAAAGACCGCGAGCTTCGCCTTGGCCTCCGGCTTGTCCGCCTCGGACAAAATGTGCTTACCAATGGTCGTTGGCCTCAAGGCATCCACATCCAGATGCAGCAGCCACGCGGATGTGGCGGCAACATCTGCGCGTTGCAAGGGTGCGGCGGCAAGGGGCAGGGAGCAGAGCCCGGCACAGGCGGCGAAGGTGAATTTCAATTTTTTTAGTCTCATATATTTTTGCGGTTAGTTTTGTTTTTTTGGAGCCGGAGTTTTCCGTTATCAACTATGGCTACGGTGGCGCGGAGGGACAGGTTACACTGGATTGAGATTTTTTTTGGAAACCCGCCCCGGCCTCAACAGTGGCCGGATCAGGCCACAGGACTTTCCCCCAAATTCTGCTAATATTGGCCATGCGCGTCACGTCACTTGTTTATCGAGAAATCTTTGCATGAACCGTGTGAACCATTTCCGAATTGCGGCAAACACGTCGGAGCGCGGACGGTTCCTGGCCGGAGCGTGCTCAGTTGGCGGAGGCCAGAAATGTTTTTCCGCACCTGCCAGCTTACCACCCGCTGCGAACCGGGACGATTCGTGCTCCGAAAGCTTCCAATTCACGCGCTGTAAATTTTTTCTCGTCCGGCTCGTCTGCCTAGGTCTGTTATTTGCGCACCTCTCCGCGTCGGCTTTCACCGCGCGGGATGCGAGCAGCATCGCCAGTTCGTTCAACAACGCCTTCTATTCGCTGAACGGCACGAACGGTTTTTTCAAGGACACGCAGACGGGCGGCGAATCTTACTTTTGGGGGCAGGCGAACATCATCGAGTGCGTGAATGACGCCTACGAATGGCGGACGAATGTGGCTGCTGCGAATACGATCACGAATTTGCTGAACGGTTTTATCATCCAGAACGGCAATGCGTGGACTTTGTGGAACATTTACAACGACGACATCATGTGGGCGGTTATCGCTTTTGTGCGCGGCGGCCAGCTCACGGGGCAGACGAATTATTACGCCATCGCCAAAGCGAATTTCGATGCGTGTTACGCGCGGGCCTACGACACCAATCTCGGCGGCGGACTGTATTGGTCCACGGGAAATTTTTCCAAGAATGCCGCCGTGGAAGGCCCGGCGGTGATCGCGGCATATCTGCTCTCGCAGGTTCTCAACGACACGAATTATTACAACAAGGCCACGAACATTTATTTTTGGGAGCGCAAGGTTTTGTTCAACACGAACAGCGGCGCGATCTACGACAACATCGGCACGAACGGCGTTGTCAATGGCGGTTTGCTGACCTACAACCAGGGCACGTTCATCGGCGCGGCGAATTATCTCGGCCAGACGAACGATGCGCGGCTGGCGGCGAATTTCACGATGATGAACCTGACCAGCGGGGGCATTCTCCCGCAGTATGGCATCGCGGGAAATAACTCCGGATTCAATGCCATCTTCCAACGCTGGATGACGCGCTACATGAAAAACCGAAATCTGGAGAGCATTTACGAACCGTGGTTCCAGCGTAACGCCACCGCCGCCTGGAATCTCCGTCGCGCGCCGGAT
>JANYFN010000066.1 GCA_025362675.1 Limisphaerales bacterium
TCGGAATGGGCGCTTCCACGATTCCATAATCAAAAAATTCCGTTTCAAAAACTGGAAAATACAAATGAAACACTGTGCCTTCGCCAGGCTCGCTATAAACGAAGATGCCGCCGTCATGGCTCTTCATGATGCCATGCACCACCGAAAGACCAAGTCCGGTGCCTTCGCCGACACCCTTGGTAGTGAAAAATGGTTCGAAGATATGATCCACCGTGGCGCGATCCATTCCGCAACCGGTGTCGCTGACGGATAGTTGCACATAGCGCCCCGGATGCAGATCGGGCGATTTTTAACATAATACTCATCCACTTCCATGACTTTCATCACCACTTTTAACTCGCCAGTTTGATCACGCATCGCGTGCCAAGCGTTGGTGCCAAGATTCATCACCACTTGATGAATCGCCGTGCTATTGGCCAGCACCGTGGCGGTTTCAGTCAACTCAGTCTGAATCCGGATGGTGGTCGGCACGCTGGCGCGCAGTAGCTTGAGCGCTTCTAACACCACATGATTCAAAGCTATTGGCTGACGCTCCTGTTTGTTTTGGCGGCTGAACGTCAGAATTTGCGTGACCAAATCCGCCGCACGTTTCGTAGCTTCCGCAATGTTTTCCAGATACTCATTTACCAGCGGATTATAGTTGGCCTCAATCTTCACCAGATGGATGTTGCCTTCGATGGCGGCCAAGATATTGTTGAAATCATGCGCGATGCCGCCGGCCAATAGGCCGATAGATTCCATTTTTTGCGCTTCGCGGAATTTAACTTCCATTTTCCGCCGTTCGGTAATGTCGCGAAACGACCAGATGCGACCACAAAGTTTTCCGGCCCCGTTATGAATCGGCGAGGAATAGCGATCCAAAATACTCCCATCAATCAACTCAATCTCGTCCTGACTGATTTCATCCGGGTGGTTATACAGATATTTCACGCGTTCGATAAAGGCTTGCGGATTTTTAGTCTGGCTGGTGGCAAAGATCAATTTTGCCGTGCTCATCCAGAATCGCGATGTGCGACGACAGCGCATCGAGGGTCGAGCGCAGAAAGCGTTTGGTTTCTAATATTATTTCGACTGCGCGTTTTCGTTCCGAAATGTCCCGCGCCACTTTTGATACTCCGATGGCCTGACCGCTGGCATCCTTGATGGGCGAAGCCGTGATCGAGACATCAATCAATCGGCCATCCTTGGTCTGCCGCAGTGTTTCAAAGTGCTGCACGCTTTCTCCGCGCTTGATCCTATCAAGAATTTTATCTTCCTCATCCTGCCGATCCGCAGGAATAAGCCGTAAGATGGAGGACCCCACCATCTCACCGGCCGTGTAACCAAAAATCTTCTCCGCCCCGTGATTCCAACTTGTGATCGTGGTGTCCAAGTCTTTGCCGATGATCGCGTCGTCCGAAGAGGCGACGATTGCCGCCAGTAAGATAAGCCTGAGCTCGGCCTGCTTCCGCTTCGTGATATCGCGAATGTCACATTGAATCATCTGCTTGCTGCCGGCTTGATAGACATTGCAGACGAATTCGACCGCAATCATAAAGCCGGCTTTCGTTTCCCATGGCAAGTCTTCATAACGAACATAACCATCCGTTTGCAACCGTTCTAACATGGCCTGGTTGGAAACCACATCTTTGAACGGACTAAGTTCACAGACCGTCTTACCCACCATTTCCTCGCGGCTAAATCCCAGCAGTTGCATGACGAAAGGATTTGCGTCCGTATACGTCCCGTGTCCACGTTCAAAATCAAGATGCCATCCTGCGCCGCTTCAAAGAGGCGACGATAACTTAGTTTAGAAACGCGCAGCGCCGTTTCCATCGTTCGCGTGTTGGCTTGCTCGGCTCGCGTTTCGGCCTGAGCCGTGCGGGTGTTCGCCTGTTCCTTGCGCGTCTCCGCTTGCGCGAGTCGCGTATTCAACTGCTCCTGCCGCGTCTCGGCCTGAGCGGTCTGCGTGCTGGTTTGTTCTGCGTGAGTGGCAGCTCGATCTGTGCGCGTCTTATCCTGTTCGTCGTGAGGCTTCAGTTGCGCCCGATGAATTGCATCCCGGGTCGTCTTCTTATTTTGGTCGTCCGTGCTCATAGTGTCGCCTTCGGTGTATGCCAAAAGTTTTTTAACCCGATTGCCAAAAGACTTTTGGAAGTGCTATCCCAATTTGTGCCCAATTTCGAGAATAGATATGGGGTGTTACCCTGACCGGACTTAAACAAACCGGATGGAAACTCTTGGCACGGGTTTGGATGGCGGAGAGAAGACTTTGCGCAACAGCAAATGCGTCGGCAGGAAAGCAACCAGCCAGAGCACGCTTAACCAGAGAACGACATACAAGTTTTGATTCATCCAGTGTTGCGGCTCATGATCATTGAAACCGTATAGATAATTGATATTGATCGGAAGGTTTGGATCGGTCAGATGAGTGCCTGCGGCTGGGGTGAAGAAGTAACAAATAAAACCAAGCCCGGTGGCCAGAGCGGTCCACGCCCACAATGCCCTTTTATCATAACCTAGCCGGGTTAATAGCCATAATAGTAATAGCGGAAGCAAACCGTGAAATAATGAAAGCCCGCGTGTGAAAATTGGCAACTGATGGTCAAACATGTAATTAGTCAATCCCAATAGATGAATTCCCACCACATTCGATCCAAAGTCGGCGAGCCAGACGCACTGCGGCAATAGGATACCCACAGCCGCCATGCTGATGAGCAATGGACTTTCCAGCCACATACCGCTAACTGTGATGATGAGCGCTGTATCGCAAAACCACAGAAAGTTAGTCGCTCCGTAAGCGTGCAGATAGCTGGGAATCAACACCGCTAGAAAAAGAGTCCCAAGCAATTTTGCCGTGAGGGGAATTTTCGGCTCACGAATTAGTGGTGGTCTCTTTGCCTCAAAGCTGACTGCCTCTGTTTCTACTGAGGTCTTAGCTTTTACGAATATCAATTTATGGTCCGTTCGAGACGGCAGGTGGACGCATTGGTGTCAAAGCAGCTAGAATAGCGTTTTGCACCGTTGGATTAGATAGGTTTCCCAAGTGCCCGCCTTTACTAAAGACCGTCAACCGGTCTGGGGCAAAAGTCGTATGCAGCCACGCCAGATCTTCGTCCTCCAGCAGAAAATCGTTTTGATTGACGACGATGCGGACGTTTGGATTGATGCGCAGCCCGTCCGAATAATTTCTAAGGTCGCCCTTTTGATCAAGGCTGTGGGCGACTTGAACGCTGTCGCCCAGCCGCGAGTAACTAGGAACCACAAACTTTTCAAAATAATCGGCGTAGGAGTAAGTCAGGATTTCTTGATAAACTGGATCACGGCGAAGGTTATGAATCGGAAGTTGGAGGACATGTTGGTTGTTGCGCCGCTGACTGCTGTAGATGATGTCTCGCAAGATCAATCGGAAATCCAAACCGATCAAGAATTTCGATTCGATGGCATCGAACGGCAGTGACGTTTGCGGCGTGAGCGTATTCTTGCTCAGGTCGGCTACTTTCAAAAAAGTGTTATCCAGATTGTCCGTGCGTTTTCCGACGGGCCAAGCGAGGGGCGCGCGGTAGAACTCATCCAGTTTCGAGACTCCGTGAAGCAATCGCACAGGTGTATTGATGGCCACGTAGCGGTCGAATTTAAGCAGCGGCAACTGGTTGGTCTGTTCTGTGGCGGCGATATATAAAGATTCGAGTGCGCCCATTGAATAACCCATCAACGCTTCATTACCGAGTCGGTTCGGATAAAGCTTTTTCAAACGCTGATCTATCTCGGTCAGGGCGACGTGTAAATCATGGCCATCCACGGGCAGATAGGCTGGCAGCGGGGCGGTAGAAGCATTTTCCATGAACTCGGAATTGAACGGGCTACTCACGACGACGGCGGAAAAACCATTTTTGAAAACCAACTCGGCGAGCGCTAGCGAAGGCTGCGCCAGACGATGGCCACCCATGCCGGGTATGATGTAAACCACATTAGCTGATCCCGGTTGCAGCCAGTAAGTAAATTTTAATTTCCGGCCGGTTGCCGAAATGGTGACCGACTTCGTTTTTCCGTGGCTCGGAAACTCCGGATCTTTATAGGTGAAGAAAACGGATTCAATGGTTTCTAACGTCGCTTCGTCTGGCTTTCCTTTAACTTCAAAATCCGCAACCCGATTTTGCCGCGCAAATGTCCACGCGTATTCGATCTCGGAATACGGATCCATTTCGGCCTGACTGAAGCGCACATACTCATTCACCGTGTCGGACAGGCCATTATAGGCAACGACTCCGCCGATGTAAGTAAACGGGTCATTCTCGGCGCTGCCGAATGGCGCGAAATAGAGCAATGGATTCGCCGCCGTATCGGCGGCGAGGCCAACCGTGTCGCGTTCATTGCTTGGCCCAAAAAATGGCAGCATGATAAAACACTTTGGTTGCCAGCCCCATTGACCGAAAGTTTGGCCGAAATCGGCATCGGATTTTGGAATGTGCCACCGGCTGCTGACATCGAAGAGTCCGCCCAAACCGACTGTGCTGTTGCAGACAAAACGATACGATTCATCACGCGCCCCAGCCCATTTCTGTTGAAGTAGGTTATTGATTAGGCGACCGGGATAAGTCAGGTTGCGCCCAAAGTGACCAATACTTTTGCGAACAGGTTTGACGACGATGGCGCGATAGACTCGGCTCGTGGGTTTGATCACATCGGTCATCAATCCTTTATTGAAGGACCACATCACGCGGTTAAACGGCTCGATAGGATCCGGAACTGATTTAGGAAGTAGGACACTTTCCTTGGCTGACAGCGTGTTCGCTGCGGGGCTAAGCTCCTCGCTCCGGCCGGTAAGCAAAAGCGATAACGCCAAGACCGCCACACTAAGAGCCAAATTATTATGGTAAATTGTTAATTTCAAATGCCGCACCTTGCTTCCATGGTCTTAAATGATACGGCGCTAAGCGATCTTAAATTTTGCGGTGGTGGCGGGACTGAAATTCCGAATCATCCAGCGCATTGGAATACAAAACATTTCCGACTACCGTTAAGAATTGTTCCAGGGTGTAGGGTTTGAGTAGCGTCGCCTCGATCCGCAAACTCGCTTTCTCGCCCTGTAACGCCACCGGATATTCCGCCGTCACCAGAATGACGGGCAGGGTGAGATTATTGACATGCATTTTCTCGATCAGCTCCAACCCCGTCATCTTCGGCATATTATTATCCGTGATCACCAGATCATAATGTGCGGCTTGTATCTGCTCCCAACCGGCCTGACCATCGGCAGCCGTATCCACGTGATAACCCTTTTTCAGCAACGCCGCACGATTTAGCCGGCGAAATGACGGCTCGTCATCCACCACCAAGATGCGCTGCGTCTCTTCCGGCCGAACTTGAAGACTTTCGCTTTCTAGGTTGGTAGTGGACAAATTTATTTTTGCAGTCATCTAAGGAATCTAACAAGTTCACCATTTCTAACTATGGGGTGTATTACCCATCAACTAGGATTATATCCCGACTCCGTTTTTTAATGCTTATATCAATCGCATAACACGCTGCTAATTCTCTGCTTTTTATCATGGACGCTCTGGAGCAGCGGAGCTAAAGTCGTCCATCAATTATGAGCGATCTCCGCAAATGGTTTGGTCCTAGCCGTGAAGAAATCTGGCAGCAAGTGGCAAATGCCATCGGCGGCAAATATACGGACGGAGATTTTTGGAGCAATCGCGGGCGGGTCGAGGCCACGCACGGCCAATGGATCGTCACGCTCGACAACCATGTGGTTTCCACCGGTAAATCCGCCATCAGCTACACTCGCATGCGCGCACCGTATGTGAACCCCGGCAAATTCCGCTTCACCATTTACCGCCGCGGAATCTTCAGCAACCTCGGCAAAAAGCTGGGCATGCAGGACGTGGATATCGGCGATCCGGCGTTTGATGACGCCTTCATTATCAAAGGTAACGACGAGAATAAACTCCGCCAACTTTTTGCTGATGCCCGGCTCCGCGAACTGATCAGCGCGCAACCAAGCATCCATTTCAGCGTGAAGGATGACGAAACCGCTTTTTGGAATAGCCGCAACTTTCCGGCGGATGTGGATGAACTCTATTTTGAAGTGACCGGTGTCATCAAAGACACCGAGCGCCTGAAATTTCTATTCGATCTCTTTGCCGAGACGCTGGATCAACTCTGCCGTATGGGCGAAGCCTACGAAAAAGCTCCCGGGGTGACGCTGTGATTCAATAGCATAACTTGCCCTATGAGTTGAACGTGCTAAGAACTTTTGGCGGGATAGGTGCGTTACTTCCACTAGGATGGTTTTGCTTAAGCTTCAGAATTTAAGCTTCAGAATTTTTAAATGCTCGTTAGTCGTCAGAATTCGTCTTGGGTATTTCGCAATAACAAAAGGTTTATTGTCGCTTTCATCAGCTGGGGTGAACACCCCATAGCCGGACTTTCTTAGGCCGCTTATGTTGCGGCTATGAAACACAATAATTACAAGTCACATCAAAAAGCGGCAACTAAAGCCGAGGCACGTCCCACTTCGGGCGCGATCGTGAATCCAGAGGATAAATATTTCGCACCGTCGGTTGATGAGGTGGCGCGGCGGGCGTATTTCAGTTACGCGAATCAAGGTTCCTTGCCCGGTCACGATGTGCAGCATTGGCTGAAGGCCGAGGCGGATCTGATCGCCGAACGGAATCTTACCCGCGTGCATGGGTTTCACAGTCTCTCTTAACTTACCGGCGACGAACTTGTTTTTATGAAATCAACGAAAAATATCTTGGCTTCCAAAATCAATCTGCCGGAAGACCCCATCATGTTTGAAACGGAAAACGACATCTCCCTGCAACGGCGCAAGGAGTTGAACGCGTTGCTGAATCAGCGCCTCGCCTCCGCCGTTGATTTGCAGATGCAGATGAAGCAGGCGCATTGGAATGTGAAGGGTCCGAGTTTCATCGGGCTACACGAACTGTTCGACAAGGTGGCGGAAGCGGTGGAGGACTATGTGGATCAGATCGCCGAACGCGTGGTGCAACTTGGCGGCGTGGCCGAAGGGACGGTGCGCATGGCGGCGGCGCACACGCGGCTGTCAGAATATTCTACGGAAATCTCCGAGGGCATGGCGCATGTGGAAGGCGTGGCGCGGGCGTTGTCCACCTTCGGCGCAGAAGCACGGCACATGATTGATGAGGCGGAAGCATTGGATGATGCGGATACGGCGGATCTATTCACGGAAGTTTCCCGAGGTATTGATAAATGGTTGTGGTTTGTCGAAGCCCATTCACAAGCGGCTAAATAATATTATGAAAACGAAATTAGTTTTATTAGCGATTGGCGGCTCGTTCTTGCTGGGCCACAACGCTGTGCTCGCGCAAAGCACGAATGTAAATACGAATGCTCTGCCGCTCGACCAGACGTTGAGATACCAAGTGGCGGTGGAGAATGATCGGGCGTTGGGCGAGCATGCGATTCTGGTGCCTGGCCTGAAAGAAAAGATGCGGTTGACGGACCAGCAGCGCACCGAGCTGAAGCCGATCGAGATGGACTTCGCCAAATCGAGCGATGCCTATCAATTGGCGAACCAGCCGCGCATTGATGCCGCGGTCGAGGCGAACCAATCAGCGCGTCTGTCCAAGATCTCAGAGCGAATTCAGGCGGCGCGCAAGCAGTTGCAAAATGTGTGGGCCGGCCTCCAGCCCGAGCGGACGGCGTCCGTGAAATTGATCCGGCCTTTGTTGACGCCGGAGCAAATCCTCATTTTAGATGCTCCGAAAAATCAATGGCGCGAAAGTCATGCGACCGAGGCGAATGATCCTTCCTCCAACTAAGTCCACTTAAAACACCCATGAAAAATCCAGTCTATAAATTAATTGAACTTACCGGCACTTCTGACGTTTCCATGGAGGAAGCGGTAGAAAATGCCGTCAAGCGCGCGAACAAAACCATCAAGGATCTATGCTGGTTTCAGGTGGTTGAAACGCGGGGCAATATCGAAAAAGGCAAAGTGCATCAATGGCAGGTGACCATCAAGGTCGGCTTTGCGGTGAAACCCTAGGCGAATTTTAATAAGCTACACCCATTAATCTATCGAAACAGTTATAACTATCCACTAACTCAATAAACATTTATGAAAAAACCCGGTGCCAAAAAAACAGTCATGAATACAGTGCCCGTATCCCCACAAGCGATGCGTGCCGTGCATCCTATTGTCGCTGCCGAAAGTGCCAAAGGCAAACCGCGCGACAATATCTTTTCCCAATCCCGGGACACGCGCGAAGACCGCGGCACGCGTGAAATGAAGACATCGCATAACTCACAATCAATGCCCCATGGACGCTAATTTTATGAATAAAAGCCCGCTTAAAGACGGAATTGTGGCGGAGAATTCCGCAGCGATCGGCACGGTGACGACGACTATGGTGCGCGCCCGGGCGGCGGAATTGGCGATTGCGGACGGGCTATTGTCGAGCGCGGCGACGAAGTCACATTTTGCGCAGGCTAAACGCGAACTTACCGGTGAACCGGAGGCAGACCCGAAAGACGAGCTATTAGAATCTGCTCCCGAATCGGAGCGTTGGGATCCCGTGCATGGTTCAACCGGGGGGAAAGTTCCCGCAACTCCGAGCGAAGATGAGGATGACGAAGGTCGTAGCGATAACGAGCGATTAGTCGCGTCCGGCATCGCCGAGGCGTAGTTAGAACTGAGCCGGGAAGCGACGCGAGCGGCGGCAAAAAATGATTTATGAAATCAATGACATCCGATGTCCCAGCCAAACTTCCGAACCCGGATGGTTTGGGAAAAGCAATCGTGGTTGAGCCGGCGGAGGCGTTGGCGCAATCGCTCTATAAACTCATTGACGCGCAACCTTTTTTCAAAGGTCTGACGGTTGCGCAGCTTGAATTGCTCGCGGCTTCGGCCATGGAAATGAAATTCGAAGCTGGTCAGACAATTTTCGCGGCCGGCAATCCAGCGAATCGGTTCTATCTGATATTAGAAGGTAAAGTGGTTTTGGAATCGGAGGTGGCAGAGCAGAACCAAATGGTGGTGCAAACTTTGTGGCCGGGGGATGATCTTGGCTGGTCTTGGTTATTTGCGCCTTATTCATTGCACTTCACGGCCCGCGCGGTGGAAACCACAAAGACAATATTTTTTTACGGAACCCGTCTGCGCGAACAATGCGAAGCCGATCACGAACTGGGTTATCAAATGATGCGACGAATCGCTGAAGTAGCGACCAAAAGTTTGCAGGCGATTCAACTTAGCCTAATGAAAACCAAGGATCCGGAGAAACTAGATCAATAGTTTTTCCGGCAAGGTTGTTCACGCAAACGAGACGTGATTTTACACGCGAACACAAAGGCAAAGCCCGCTTTTATAAACCCGAATCTCCGTGTAAGCGAAGTCGCTTCCACCGTTGGTTTCGGACTGTTGACCCATTTCAACCGCGTGTTGAAAAAGCTCGTGAGGCAAGCTCCTTCGCACTATCGCGGCAAGCTGCCAATCGCCGCTGCAAATTAAACGGCTTTGGTCGAAAACATTCAATTTATGACTTCACTATCTCCTGAAAACATTACCAGCGAATTGAAGACCCTTCCCGATTGGACGCATCGGGCGAAAACGATCGTCCGCACGTTCAAGCTGGATAATTTCCTGATGAGCATCGCCTTCGTCCGGCGCATCGCCAAACGGGCGGAAAAATTTCAACACTATCCAGACATCGATGTTCGCTTTGATAACGTGACACTGACGCTGACGACACATGATGTCGGCGGCGTGACGGCGAAAGATTTTTCCATGGCTGAGGAATGCGACAAGATTTTTGCCAATTTTCTGGAGCCGTAATCCGCCTCAGCGCGTGCGTTCGAAGGCCAGCCGCCAGAACCAATCGCTGCGGGCGGCGAGGGCGACGAGCGGGTTTTGCAGCGCCGGTGTAAGCATGAGTCGCTGCAACCATTTCGCCCACGCCAGTCGACGGGCAAACGTCGCATCGCAATCCGATGCGATTTTTTGCGCCGCTTCGTTCCACGAAACTTTGTCGCCACTCCAAGCGGTGAGCGGCGCCATGGCAATTTCCGCCGACTCCAGTGCCATCGACATGCCATTGCCGGTGACCGGCGGAATCATGGTGATGGCATCGCCCACACAAATCTCGGCGCGCGACGCAGCTTGCTGTGGTCGCAACGAAATTCCGGCGATGGCGCAAAAAGAATCCTCATCAAATTCCGCCCCGCCCAGTCGCTCCTGCAATGGTGAACCCGGCTGGCCGCGCAATAGATCACATCCGTTTTTTGCTTCGCCCGCTTGTCCGGACTGTTTGCGGAACAGGCCGCAGACGTTGACTTCGCCATCATTGATTTTGCACAAACCGACGTAACCACGGGGTGAAACGTGCATTTCCAAATCGGCAGCCAACGAGACATTGCGCGCGTGAATTTTCAGACCAAACCAACGCGCTTCGTTGACGTCGGCTTCAGCGCGACGGCCTGTGGCGCGAATGATGCCTTCACTAAAATCTTTGGTGAAGCGTCCGCCTTCAACCATTTCACCGCCCAGCTCGCGGAATTTTTTTGCCAGCACCGCATCTAAATTGTAACGCGACAGACAAATGGCCGGCGACGGCAACGGACGCGACGCGGTGGATTTTGTTTGTGAAAAAAACGCGGCTGACTGTGCAGTGACCGCACCAGCGTGTTTAATCAGTTCCAGCAAGCCTAGGCGCGCGAGTGTGGCCTGGCCGCGCCCGCTGATGAATTCGCCGCAGACGCGGTGGCGCGGATAATTTCCGGCCTCGCAGATCACCACGGGCACAGCGCGTTGCCGCAGCCCGATGCCGAGCGTCAAGCCCGCCAGCCCGCCGCCGACAATCGTGATGGGTTTTGCAGCGGCCATGATTCAACTAATTTTCTGCGCCAGGAACAGGTGGCTGCACCAACCCGAACGTCTTTCGGTGAGCTGCCAGTCATGTTTGTCCGGCCAGAGCGCGGAAATTTCAGTCCCGGAGAATCCGGCGCGCACGCTGACTACAGCATCATGGCGCGTGACATCGTTACAACCAATCGCCCCCAACAATCGGCTGCAAAATAAAGGCCAAGCGGCGCGGCGCGGTTCGATGGCAATAAAACAATTTGTGCGTTGCGCAATCAACTTCAGTAATTTTGCCAACTTGGCGTCCTCAAAGTGATGCAAAAATAAATTGGCGATGACGATTTCCGCCGACTCAGGATCGGCGGGCCAATCGAACACATCAGTGACGAGACTTTCGGCGCGCCAGCCGAGCGCGCCAAATCCGGCGAGCGTTTCCGAGGTCACATTTTTTTGCAGGTCGAGCAGCGTGACTTTCGCTTTCGGCCAGATCGGTGAAATTTTTTGGGCGACCGAGAGTAAAAAATTTCCATCGCCCGCGCCGAGTTCAACGATCCGTTTGGGCGCAGAACTGTTGGAATAATTCTCCAAAGCGCGGGCTAGGATGCGTTGGTTTTGCATCAAGTGGTTTATGCGGCGCAAATCCTGCCGCGAACCGACCGCACGCGGATCAAGCGGTGGCAGCGTGTCGAGAAGTTCTGGTTGGACGATTCGTTTCACGCGGCGCTAACTTCTAAAATTGCGCCGTGACAACTGAAGCCCGCACCGAACGCGCACAGCCACCAGAGGCCGTCCGGCACGGTGTCGGCGAGGGCGCGTTCGAGCACAAAATAAACACTGGGGCTGCTGAGGTTGCCAAACTCGCGCAACACGGCAGAGGTGTGTCGCACGTCGTCCGCGCTTAATTTCAATTTGTCGCGCAAGGCGAGAATCACATCGCGGCCGCCGGTGTGCAAAATCCAGCCGGTGATCTGTTCACGTTTCACGTCCGCTTTCGCGAGCGATGCTGCCAGTAGTTTCTCGGCCAATTCACCAGCCACTTGGGGCACTTGCGGCAGTAAAATATTGCGCAATTTTCCATCCTGATGGCCGAACCGCAGCGTGTCGCGTTCAGCGGGGATGAGGCGCGAATCGGCAAATTTCCATTCAACGTGGCGGCGCGCGGGCAAGGGTTTGTCCGACAAAATGGCCGCGCCCGCGCCGTCGGCAAACAGGCACGCGCTGATCAACACACCTGCGTCGTCATCAATAAAAAAGGCGGCGCTGCAGACCTCGACGCAGATGGAAAGCACACGTTTCGCGCGGCCGGCCGCGAGGATGGCTTCGCCCGCGCGCAGGTTCGGCAGCGCCGCCCCACAGCCTTGCCCGACGAGGTCGAGCGCGAAAATATTTTCGCGCAGGCCGAGTTGTTCGCTGACATAACTGGTAAGGCCTGGGCAAAGATATCCCGTGCAAGTGCTGATGATGACGGCGTCAATGTCTGCCGCTGAACAATCCGCATTTTTCAAAGCGCGACGAGCGGCTTCGGTGGCCAGCCGCGGGGCGTGCTGGGCGAAGCGCGCTTGCAGTTGATCCGGCGTCTGTTCAAAAGCCTGAGTGAGCGGATCCAGCGCGAGATGCCGCGTGGCGATGCCATTATCCCCGCCGAGAACTTTTTTGAGGATGGCCCGGGAGCGCGGTTTGAGCTGCGAAAATTGCGACCAGTTTTGCAATGCGTCCCAGGAATCTCGTTGCGTGTAGGCGTGCGGCGGGACAGCCGTGCCGAGTCCGATAATAAACATTTTTAATCCGTTAATTTTTTTCGCGCTTCAAAATTATATTGGAAGAGTAGCCCGATGCTATGTGCTCCTTCCTGGCCGTCGCGGATGGCGTTGAAACCATAGCCGTATCGCAGCACAACTTCAAACTTCTGGTTTTTGGGGGCGAAGGTCAGGCCCGCGCCAGCGCCGGTCTGCCAACTGCTGGCCTGTTCAAAACCGCGCAGATATTCGAGATGCGCCGTGGCCGCTTCGGGCCGGAGATGCCAGCGATGTGCCGCATCTAGGGGAATATCGTAGGCGGCATAGAAATGTTCAAACCGCGTCGCGGTCAATTCATCAAAATAGTAGCCGGGCAACGTCAACGGAAATTCCGCCACGAGCGGCAGCACGCCGCCGAGCCGCCAGGCGCTGAAACGATCCGCTTCCGTCAGACCGCCCAACGTGGCCGCGAACGAAATGTTTTGTCCGCTGTTCGTCCACGCGTAATTTAAGCCGGCATAGAGCCAGTAGAGACTCGAATTAGGATTGATGCGCCGGTCGTTGTTGAATCCGTAAGTGTCGCTATTGAGGTGCCATTGCCGTTCAAACCAGACGGATAATTCCAACCCCAGCTCGGGATAAAGCACCGGTTCTTTACCTGCCACGCGGAGGCCCACGCGCGTGAACCCATTGATTTGATCGACCGGCAGTGAAAAATTATCGGCTGTCTCTGAACCATCCGCAAAGATTGAATCGGACATTCCGACGCGCGCGACGAGACTTATCGGAATCAATCTTCCGGGATTCAATAATTGATAAACGCTCAACGACGCGCCGCCGCCGCTGCCGTCGAAACTTTCGCGCTTGAGATATTGGCCTTGCCGGACTTCATAATAATTCGCACCGAACATTCCGCCGTAAAAGCCGAGGCCGATATCGGTGTTGGGCGAGAGCAGATGTTTAAATCCGATTTCGCCGTCCACATAAGCCGGAGCCAGCGCAAGCCGCAGCGCCGTGTTGGTGTTGAAAAAATCGGGGTGATTGTAGTAGTAATACCCATAGACTCCCTGCGGCCCCTGGCCGGTGAGCGGCTGGTCATAACCCAGCTCGAGCAGACTACGATGGAAGGGATCAATCTGGGCGTGACACTTGATACCAGTTAGCCAGGCAACGATAACCAAGAGGGAAACAAAACTAGAGATTCGATTTGAAAAAAGCATGCGTAGTTTAGCGAGAAAATCGTATCTGGAATAACGTTGCGGCTGTATGGGGTGTTTCCCCCATAGAAAAGATTTAGGCGCTCGGGTAACGTCTCAGCAAATGATTCTAAAAATTGCTGTGCTAGCGCGGGCGCTCATGAATCTATTATGAAACTCATTTTCTCATTGCTAGCGGGACTGTGCTTGGCCGCTACTCTGCTAACGGGCTGTCAATCGTTGAAGGTCAGCCCTGCCTCGGTGGGTAATTTTTCGACGCGCAATAACGGTTACAGTCTGCTGCATGATCTGCTCGCCCAGCAAAAAGATGTGAGCCTCTTGCGCTTCATCAAGTCCGAGCAACCTGAAACTAAAAAGTTGGTGAAGCGAATCGCCACGGCTTCGGGAGCCGCGGCGACGCTGTTAGAAAAATTTGCCCAAGACGACACTTCAATCCGATTGGACGATCTCCGATTGCCACCGGCTGAACTGGCCACGCGCGCAGCAATTGCTGCCACGAAACAGAAGGAATTATTGAGCCAGACCGGCGACATGTTTGATCTGAACCTGCTGTTGACCCAGACTGAAGCGTTGAGCTATGCCGCGCATCTGGCGACTGTCACCAGTCAGAACGAGCCGCAACCCGACCGCGCCCGGGCGCTGGCCAACATCGGCAAAGACATGGAAAATCTGGAGGCCGCGGTGCTCCAATTATTGCTGGCAAAAACTGAAGCATCTGCAACCAAAGGAACTAAGATAATGCCTCATTAATCCTAGTCCGTTAGGCTTGGTATGATCTCCCTCATCTATCACTTGATCTCGCCGACTTTTCTCGATGCGTTGCCCTGCGCGTGTCATTAATCCGGCAGCGGGTTTTGCTTGGAAGAAATCCGTTGCAGCTACCAAAGCAAACACCTCGGCAGACGGTGCCGACCAAAGGCGGTCAGCCCGCGAAATTATTTTTGTTCACAGCCGCAACATCTCAGTGCCGTCAAGCCGTTTCGACAGATCAACCGCATCGCCGACAGAAACCTGTCGCGGATTCACCTGATACGCCCAGACCAGAAAATGCGACAGGCTGGCCTCGCCATAAATCGTCGCAAACGCACCATCCACGGCGTCTTGTCCGTGCGCGACTTTCACGCGCCCGATGCGCGGGATGTTGAAACGCGGATCGAAGGTGAGCCATTCGTTGCCCAGATACACTTCGCAGTAGGCGTGAAAATCCATCGGCGTGCCCGGATCAATAAAACCGATGTCCGGCAAATGTCCGGTGACATAACGCGCCGGCAAATTAAACGCCCGGCATAGCGCGATCGCCGTGTGCGCAAAATCACGGCAGACGCCATGCCGCCGCGCGATCACTTCCGACGCAGATAAATCAGGTCGCCCGGAGCCGAAACGGTATTCGATATTGTTGTGGACCCAATCGCAAATCGCCTGCACGCGCGGCAATCCGTGTTGGATCTGCCCGAAATGATTCCACGCAAAATCCATCAGCTTGTCGGAATCGCAATAACGGCTCGGCAACGTGTAGCGCAGCAACTCGTGTGGCAGTTGTCCGGCGGGAACGATGTTGCCATAAATCTCCCGGCTGTCGGGCAGCGACGAAACGGCGACCAGCGCGTCGTGGCGAATTTCGTTTCGGCCCGGCATGAATGTGGAGCGATACGTGATGTTGCCGTGCGAATCCTGAAATTCATACGACGGCAGTCCGATGCCGAACGAAAGCCGTTCCTGCATCACCAGCACCCGGCCTTCCAGCCGCGGCTTGAGCACAAACAGCACGGGTGTTTGCACGTTGACTTCGTAGGCGAGATGGCAGCCGACGCGGACGGTGAGATTGAGGGGTGAGCAGTTCATCAGCTCAAGCGGCTGGGAGTTTTTGAAAATAATTTCATTGCGCGCCGTCATGTTACGCCAAAAAACTGACGGGGTTATGGGGTGTAACCCTACCAAAATATTGTCCGCTCCTCGCCCCAACCAGGGAGATGAATTTCAAACAATCGTCAACTGCACGCTGCTCTCGATGATGCCGGCACTGATGGCGTAGCGCGTGAGGCCGGCGGTATCGTGGATATCGAGTTTCGTCATGAGATGCTCACGATGTTTTTCCACCGTCTTGATACCGATGCCGAGTTGCGCGGCGGTTTCTTTATTGGCTTTACCTTCGGCGATGAGTTGGAGCACTTCCATCTCGCGCGACGTGAGCCGAGCGGCTTTGGGATTAAGCGCCGCTGAACTACCGGGCAGTAGTGGATTAAGTCGGTTAAAATGCCGGGCAATGGACGGACTGAAAAAAGTTTTTCCCTTTTGCACTTCGCGAATCGCGTGGCATACCTCGTGGGCGGAAGTCTGTTTCAATAAAAATCCCTTCGCGCCCGAATCAATGGCGTTTTGAACATACGCATCATCGCTATGCGCGGAGAGCATGAGAATCTTGGCGGTCGGATTGATTTTCACAATTTGTCGCGTCGCTTCCAGACCATTCAATTGGGGCATCGCGATGTCCATAAGAATCACGTCGGGCCGGAGTTTTTTTGCCTGCGCCAACGCCGCCCGCCCGTCCTGCGCTTCGCCGACGATTTCAAAATCGTTTTCAAGTTCGAGCATCTTGCGGAATCCTTCGCGCACAATCATGTGATCTTCGGCGAGCAGGACGGTAATTTTCTTCATAAATTTTTTGCGGGCGCGCGTTGAGGTTGTTTCGTGGCCGGATGCATCGCGGCGGTTTCGGCTCCGGCAAAATGATAGTTCGGCTCGAAAATCATTTTACGATCTCCCGCCGTGAACCATAACTTTAGCTTGCCACCATTCTCATTGATCGGCGTGGCGGTCGCCGCGATAGCCCGGACGTTACCCGATTTGCCGCTCGTCGCGGTGCCGGTGATCGCCGCGACTTTTCCCTGCGCGGCACGGGCCAAAGCCTCATCGGTCACGACGATGGCGAGCCGGCCATTTTCATTTTTGTAAAAATACGGAAACACTTTGATTTTATAGTCGCCGACGTAAATGCCGTTCGTGCGGCGGAGTTCGCCGATGATCAACGTGGCTTGACCCGCCGCCACCGGCATGGAACTAGCATCAATCACTAGGACTCGATTAGGCAAGACGGAATTTGTCGTTGCGGGCGCAGCACTAGCGGCATCGCGATGGAACGCGAGCAGCAGAAATAAAATCGTAATTCGTTTCATAAATATTCAAGTTAGTCTTCTTTAACATTTTTTCCGGGCCAGCGAAACTCGCACTTTACCAAAAGGGATCTGCACCTGGATGCTGGTCCCTTGGCCAGCAGTGGAATCGACGCCAAAAGTGCCACCAACCATTTCAACGCGTTCCCGCATACCGAGCAGTCCGAGACGTTTTCTGCCTTTGGCTTTCAGCACCCCCTCCACGTTGAACGCTTTGCCGTCATCTTTAATTTTCATACCAACGCCGCCAGCAGCGAGTTTCTGGATATTCACCTCCACCCGTCCCGCCTTGGCATGACGCGCTACATTGTGGAGCGCCTCCTGGGCGACGCGGAAAAGCACGGTGCGCTTGGTGAGATCTAATTCCTCCACCCCGCCGAAAATTTTCAGGTCAACATGAATCCGCGTCCGCTGGGAAAAAAGTTTCGCGAACGAATGCAGCGCGGGAATCAGGCCCAGATCGTCCAGCACCGTCGGGCGCAATTCACGCGCGAATTCCTGCACGATGCCCACGGATTTTTCCACGAGGAGTTGCGTGCGTGCGATGTTGCGATCCAGTCCTTTGGTGTTGAGCGTGGCTTCTTTTTTCAACGCGGCCAGCCGGATGTTGATGCCGGTCAACGTCTGCGCAATGACATCGTGCAGCTCGCGGCTGATACGTTTTTGTTCTTCCTCCTGCGCCTCCATCAGCCGGTGCGTCAAATTCCGCAATACTTCCTCATTGCGCCGCGCTGCGGTCATATCCGTCACCACCATGCCGATGGTCAATTGGTTGAAATGATTACTGGGCAATTCACGGATGGAAATTTGCACGGGCAGTTGCGAACCGTCGCCCAATTGAAGTGACATCTGAATTTTCGATCCCGACTTGGCGGCGCGTTTCATCAACTGCCGGAGCATGACGCCATCGGCTTCGGAAAGAAAGCGGCGAAAAGAACTGCCCGTGACTTGCTCCAGCGGACATTTGACCATGCGGGCAAAACACGCGTTGGCGTAGAGAATTGTTTTCTCCGCCGTCAACGTCAGCGCGCCTTCATTCATGGATTCAATCAGGTCCCGGTAAGCGTGCTCAGCGCCTTCCAGCGTGAACACCTGCGAACTGGCCCCCATGACCGCATCCACTTCGCCGTTGCGGATGGCACGGAGAGTGGCGTCCGTCTCGGCCACGCGGGCGCGGAGTGCGGCTAATTCTCCCGCTGCGGCGGCGCGTTTAGATTTTTTTTGGCGCGGCGCTTTCAAACGATAATTTTATTTTTTACCACCAAGTCCAGTTCGGCGAACAGGCCACTAAGATTTTCCAGATTGCCGATGAACCGGCGCATCGGTTTAGGAAATTCCTTGATGAGCGTCGGCGTCGCAACGATCTGATTCTCGCGCGCCAGTTCGGGCTGTTGATAGATGTCAATGACCTCCAACCGACAGCGGCCCTTCAGTTCGGCGGCGCACAATTCACGGACGCGCAAAACGGCTTGCAGAGAACGCGCGGTGGCTCCGGCCACGAACAGGCGCAAGACATATTTGCCGCGTGGCAGTGTCAGAGACTTTTTCAAAGCCAACTTGGCGCGCCGGATTTTTTTTATTTTCATGCCATCCGATTCAGTTAAACCGCCGCTCGCAAATCCAAACCCACGAGCAAATGCTCCGTGTCCGAAAGTGTGCCGATGATGGTGCGCACGGGCTTGGGTAATTTTCGCACGACCGTGGGGATGGCGAGAATCTGATCGCCTTTCGCCAATTGCGGCTCCTTCGCCAAATCAATCACCTTGATGCGATAGCGACCTTTGAGATGGGTCTCGCAAAACTTTTTCAAGTTCGTCAAAGCCGTCACGGATTTCGGCGTTTCGTCCATGACGTAAAGGCGCAATTGCCAGAGCGGGGTGGCGCATTTTATAGCCTTGGGTTTCATTAAATTTTCCTCCCCGGCTTGGCTTTGCTCCGCGTGCTGGCCGCCACTTTCGCATCTGCCTGGCGCAAGATGCCGGAAGCGGTCCGCTCGGTCCCGAGCAACAGCGTGCGCGTGCCCACCTGTTCGGCGATGCGCCGTAATTCCAGAGCCTCAGTTTCGTAGTCGGCGCGCAAATCGCCGATCTGCCGTTCGAGTGCCTTGCGTTTCCGTTCCACTTCGCGTTTGAGTTGCGCGGCTTCCTGCTGGCTCGCCAGCACCGCAGCTTTTTCAAGGTCGCCTTGGGCCACCCGCGCCGAACCGGTCAACACGCCGCTCGCTCCGATGTAGGCGTCCACCACATCAATGCCATGATCCGAAATCAGGAACTCGCGGATCTGGTTCGAGTGCGCCATGCCGCGCGCTTTCAAAACGTAGAGCACACGGTTACGTTCGCCGTTACCTTCAAAGTCCTGCAATAAAATCCACGCGTCCATGAGCGAGGACATGCCGGACTCACTTTGTTGCAGCGCGTGGCCGCCCTGCGTCAGGCTGGTGAAGAGCGTAGTGACTTGGCCGGCCTTAAGATAATCAATCAACCGCGTCACCATCCCTTTACCTTCGGACACGGTGCCCAAATCCATCAGGCTGGTGATCGGATCAATGATGACGACCTGTGGCTGAAACGCCGCGATTTCCTTGAACATCGTGGCCAGATGCATTTCGAGGCCGTAGAGCGAAGGCCGCTGCGAGTGAAACCGGAGCAGGCGGCGCTTGACCAGCGGCTCTAGTTGCAGGCCGATGGAGTGCATATTGCGGACGATCTGGTTGGGCGATTCCTCGAACGAGAAAAAGAGCACGCGCTCCCCGCGCCGGGCGGCAGCATGAGCAAAATTGGAAGAGATGGTGGTCTTGCCAGTCCCGGCCGTGCCCGTGAGCAGAATGCTGCTGCTGCGAAAAAATCCTTTCCCGCCGAGCATCGCGTCGAGCCGGGGCACGCCGGTCGCAATCCGCTCAGTGGACACCTGATGGTTCAGCGCCAGCGACGTGATCGGCAAAACACTGATGCCATCATCGCCAATGAGAAACGGAAATTCGTTCGTGCCGTGCAGCGCGCCGCGATACTTCACCACGCGCAAATGCCGCGTGGCGATTTGATCGTTCACGCGATGGTCGAGCAAGATCACGCAATCCGAAACGTATTCTTCCAAGCCGTGCCGCGTCAGCGATTCGCGTCCGCGCTCGGCGGTGATGACGGCGGTCACGCCTTTTTCTTTGAGCCAGCGGAAGAGGCGGCGCAATTCGCTCCGCAAAACCGCCTCGTTCGGCAAACTCGCGAACAACACTTCCAGCGTGTCCAGCACGACGCGTTTCGCGCCAATAGAATCAATGGCGTGGCCGAGCCGCACGAACAAACCTTCCAGATCATACTCGCCGCTCTCCTGCATTTCGCTGCGCTCGACGTGGACATAATCCACCACAATTTTTTTCCGGCGCACCAAACCTTCCAGATCAAAACCGAGCGACGCGACGTTGGCCTTCAGTTCTTTTTCCGTTTCCTCAAACGCCATCAGCACGCCCGGCTCGTCGAATTGCACCGCGCCACGCACGAGAAATTCCGCCGCCAATAAAGTTTTGCCGCAGCCCGCGCCGCCGCACACGAGCGTGGGCCGCCCGCGCGGCAATCCGCCATCCGTGATCTCATCCAGACCCTGGATGCCCGTCGGACACTTGGGCAGACGCGTAGCGGACGCCGCGAGTTTGGGGCCAGGCTTTTTCATTTAAGATTTTTGTATGGGAAAACGATTCAGCTATTAATCAGCGCGAAAACAATTTTTGCACCGTCCTCCGTCGCGACGCACTGCCACCGCCGGATGGGTTTTAGCTAGATTAATGGCATAGTGGTCGCAGGCGGACGGTGCGAAAAGCTTTATCTCTCGCTCGCTAACCTGCGGCGAGTAAAACATCGGATAATTCTTCATTTACGACAATGGGGTAAACACCCTATATCTTAGGCAACGTGAACCAGAGATAATTCACCAATGAAAACTAAAATCGTTCTAGTAACCTTGGTTTCCGCCGCGGCATTCGCGCTCGGATGTCGCAAGGAAGAAACCGTTTCTCAGCAGCTTGATCAAGTTGAATCCAAAACGAAGGAAGCCGTGCAGGACATGAAGGATTACTCGTTTGCACAAAAGGACGAGTTTATCAAAACCATGCAGGGACAACTAACCAATCTGAACCAGAATCTGGACCAACTCTCGGCCAAGATTGACAGTGCCAATGAAACCGTTAAAGCCGAAGCCAAACCTAAGTTGCAAGCTTTGCGCGATCAGTTTACAACATTAAACCAGCAACTTGCCGAGGCCCAAGCGGCCACGGAATCCACTTGGGATAGTATCAAAGCCGGCACCAAGAAAGCCTACGAAGCCGTGGAGCAAGGCGTCCGCGATTCCCGCCAATGGGTGAGCGAAAAAATCGCACCTTAAAAATCCTGCTTCAAAAAATTTCTTACCAAGATTAACCTCCAGAAAAATCATCATTATGAAAATAATAAAATCATTCAAACTAACTGCCCTCATGCTGGTAACCATCGCCTCCCTACCGCTGATTCAAGGCTGCGCGCTATTGGTCGCCGGCGGCGTGGCGGCCGGGGCGGCTTATGGCACCGTGAAGTATGCCAAAAATACGCTGCAAACGACGGAAGAAGTGACGTTAGATAAAGCCTGGAGCGCAGCGAACGGGACCTTGAAGGAGCTGCAAATGCCGATCACAACTTCCAACAAAGATGGGGCTTCTGGAAAATTGAAAGCAACGAATGCAAAGAATCAGCCGGTGATCATCGAACTCGCTCGCAAATCTGACCACCTCACAGAAATCGAGATCACGGTGGGCACGTTTGACTCAACTGAAAACCGAACGGAATCTCAACAAATCTTGGATAAGATGAAATCCCGGTTCTGAAATATTTCACCCTGGACTTTCCGCCAACGTTTCCAAAGCTGAAAGCCGACCGAGCGCGGAGTAATACTCCGCGCTCGGCAACAGTTCATTTCCCGCGATATTTCTCGGGATGGCGGATGCGGTCGAGCCGTTCAACTTCAAGTTCATCCGACGCCGAACGCTCTTGTCGACGCCGAAAAAAATTTGCAACCGTTCCGGGAAACGATTGCAATGAACGCAGGAACGCGCTGATTTTATTCATGATTTTGCAGCTTCTTCGCCGCCTGTATTTTGCCGCGCCGATAAATTGGTTTCACAAATGAATCAGCACGAAAACCGCTCGGTCCTTCCCACAGTTCAAAACCGCGCTGCGCATCAATCACGTAATCGCCGTTCAGCACCGGTTCGTGCCAATGCAAACGACGGAAATCTTTCGGCACCCCAGCCTCCACGGTGCTAGCCTCCTCGGACGCCTCGCGTCCGTCAAAATCAAATTCGTTATGGTTCATGGTGGGCAAGCGTGTCAAACGCTTTTCGGTTTCACGAGCAGCAAAACAATGCCACCGACGAGCATCAGTGCGCCGGCCGCTGGCGGAATGAAATGGCTGTCCGTCGTGGCAATATGCCAACCGAGGAAGTTGATGGTTTTTCCAGGTGTGGTGAAACTCAACCCGGAGTAGGCCAGCACGACCACGCCCAGCGTGATCAGCAAAACGGAAATGATCGTTTTTGTATTCATGATAAATCTAAAATTGTTAAAGGATTGATCGAGCGCGGCGCCCAAGTGCTTTCTAAAATGGCGAGGTGAACGCCGCGCTCAATTTTATTAAACCGGTTTCTTGCCAGAAATCACGCGGAGCAAAACCATCACGATCGCGATCACCAGCAGGATGTGGATGAAGCCGCCCATCGCCATGCCGGACACCAGTCCGAGCAACCACAGAACGAGCAGCACCATAGCAATTGTGTATAACATAAATTATGTTTGATAGTTCGGCGGCCACGTTATGCGCCCGCCGGAAATGTTTTTATTATTGTTTATCAGGGGTGGCGACGATGATAGTCATGTTGTTGATCACGCTCGTGACGCCTTCGATGTCGGTGGCGAGCTTGGTGACGAGACTTTTTTCCGCATCGTTTTTGGCCACGCCGGTCAACGTCACCACGCCGCCGGAAGTCGAAACTCCCGTGTGCAACGCACTAGTCGAACGATGCGTCAACAGCGCCGCTTTCACTTGTGCCGTGATGGACGCGTCATCAATCTTATCGCCGAGAGTTGGCTCCGGCTTGGGCGTCGCCGTTGCGTCCGCAGTGGTCGTCGCCGCCACGGTCATTTCATTTTTGACCTGTTTGACGTTATCAATGTCCTTGGCATATTCCGTGGTGAGTTCCTTCGCCGCCAAGCTCCTCGCCACACCTTGCAAGGTGACAACGCCGTCTTTCGTGTAAACCGTGGTGCCCGATGCGCTCACATTACGATGAAATAACAAGGCGGTTTTTACTTTCGTAGTGATCCAAGTGTCGGAATGTTTTACCGGCGACTCCGTGCTGAGAACGAGTTGGTTATCCACGCTCTTGACGCCAGGCAGGCTGGCCACGGTATCTTCGGCGAGTGATTTATGTGATTCTTCCGCAACCTTGCCAGTCAACGTGACGACGCCATCTTTAGACGAGGTCTTGATCGAGTCGTCCTTGAGATAAGTTTTGAACGTGTAAGATTTCGCGGCGGCGGACTCGATGCGTCTGTCCGTATCGGCGGCGCGCACCGACCAACCGGTTAACATAATCGTGCTCACCATAGCGGCAAGTATGAATGTGTTTTTGGATTTGACTGTTTGTGCGTGGTTAGTTTTTAACATCAGCCAAATTTGACATAGGATTCATGGGCCAACTATGGGGTATAACCCTACCTAGCATGTGTGCCCAGTTGCTTGATAATTCTTCTAGCCAGCCAGTTCACATTGCTCCCAGACATAAAACATACTTGAAGGTTTGACATGGCGGCTGAGTGTTCTCCCTGCGTCACCGCCGTCTGTGAGGCGACACGTCGCCGTTACTTTTTATGCAAATAGCTTGGTGATGCTGATATGGTCGGTTTCGAGCGATTTCCAAATCAGCTTGCCGCGCCCGCGGATTCGCGCATAATAATTGCAGCTTGAACGTGGCGAACAACATTCGCCGCAGGCGTTTTTATCAGCGCGCGTTTGTGTTATCCAATCCATCGGTGATCATGGGTATAGGATAGAAAACCAGCGCAGAAAGCGCAGATTCTGAAATGTGTAAACCAGCATTTTAGACAATAGAATCAACGGTTTGGAAGGGTGGCTGAGTGGTTAAAGGCATCTGACTCGAAATTGAGAAATCACTTTTTCACATTTCCTCACACCTCCGCAAGCCTTGTCATCATTAGCGATTTCAATTTCTCCGTCATCACAAATCTTCAGAAATTCGCCTGAAAAACCCATCCAGTATCAAATTGCAGTATCAGATTTGTAACAATTCAGTCTGATTTTTGATCAGGTTAGAAATTTAATTTTCACCAATGAAAATCAGTGTTTAATTTCTAATGCTACACAACATCAGATGCCTTAAATTGGAAAACATTAGCTGAAATGCGGTAAATCTATTTGCCATTTGATACTGTTGAAAACTTCCCCGTTCGCGTTCACCTATTTGTCATCCGGCTTGCTAATTTGAAAGCCAAGTCGGTTGCCAATCAGGAGAACGCTCACCCCATCAATGACTGGTCGTATCAAATTTGCAACCAGCACCGCGCCCTGTTTGCCCTTTCGCGGAACTGGTTTCAAACCCGACACCTCCAGTTAAATCGCTCGCGACTCACGATATTCTCATTTTTAACAACTTCGCCGCGTGTTGTTAATTTCAGATTGTTCTGGCCGTCTATTTATCAAGCGGCTAATACTTGCCCAGCTCACTAAAACTATAAGGGATAGGATATGACAGATTATATTTTGGCATCTGCAAGCAAGGATTCATTTTTCACCGGCCTAGTGTTCGGCTTTGACGTGGGCACCGGCTCCATCGGTTACGCCGTGCGACGCGGCTCCACCTTCCTCGACGTGGGCGTGCTGATTTGCGACAGCGAAGGAAGTGATTTGAGCAAACGCCGCGACTTGCGCCGTCAGCGACGCACGCTGCGCAGTAAAAAATACCGGCGGCAATGGTTTGCCCAAGAACTGCTCAAGCTCGGTTTAAGCAGACCGCAAAATCCGTTGGATGATCCCATCGGCTTGCGACTTCGCGCCCTGAATGGCGACAAGCTGAAGCCCGAAGAACTTTTCGCTGCGCTCACGCATCTTTTCAAACGGCGCGGTTATAGCAAAGTGCCGTGGGCGAATGTTGAGAAGGCAGCCAAGGAAAACGCCAAGCCAAAGGCAGACGATGACGAAGGTGTCATCAAAGAAAAAGTTAAGGCCATGCAAGCGGAGTTGGGCGACAAGCATCCCTGCCAACTACTCGCCGAGCGACGCACGGAAGCGGGAAAAAGTCCGACCGAGAATTGGGCGCGAAAAATTTATTGGCCGCGTGAAGTGTTGCAGAAAGAATTTCTCGCCATCGTTGCCGCGCAAAAGAAAAACTTCCCGCAACTGGCAGAAAAAGCGGCATGGTTGCTCCACGGCGATTCGCAGCCAAAAACAAAGAACGGTGAAACGTTCCATGTCTTTTTCAAAACCACCGAAGCGCGGAATCCCGGTGTGCTTGGTTTGCGCTGGCCGCGTTTCGACAATCGCGGCCCGGCTTTGGATTCATTCTCGCCCGTAGATGAGGAAGGACGTCCGATGCACGTCGTTCGTAAAAACAAAGAAGCATTCGGCAAGACTCAATGGGAATTGGCGCTGATGAATTTCCGAGTGTTGGATTTCAAGACCCGGCAGAAGCGCGATCCGCGCACGGACTTTCCCGTGTTTGTTGAAAATCTACGCAACGAGTGGAATAAAAAAGGTAAGGTCACGGAAGCGCGATTGAAAAAGCTGGCGGAGCCATTCAAAGATAAATTTTTGCTGATTGAAGACCAGAAACCGCTGACACCGGAAACCGGCGCAGGCCGGGCGCGGTATTCTTCGCCCACGCTGGAACTCATCCGCAAAGAAATTGGCGCAGGTCGCCGCGTTGACCCGCCGCAACCCATTTTGCGCCGCAAAGGCGAAAGTGCCGAACAAGCGTTGAACCGTTACCTGTCCGACATCAAACATCCGCTCGTCCGGCATCGGCTTATTTTGTTCAAAGGCATTTTGGCGCGGTTGGTCAAAGAATACGGCCAGCCAGATACGATTGTGCTGGAAGCTGTCCGCAGTCTTGCCCTCGGTCAGAAAGCCAAGAACGAATTGAACAAGCGGAACGAACAATTTCGCAAACAACGTGAAATCGCCCGTGACGATCTCTCCGCCAACAACGAATCCATTTCTCGCAAGGGCATCCAACGATATCGGCTTTGGCAGGAAGCCAAGGGTCGTTGCCCGTTTTGTCTGGATACGATTGCCCGAACAGATTTAGGTCACGGCGCAGACATTGAACATCTTGTCCCGCGTTCCATCGTGGATTGCAACGAGTTTTACAATCTCACGGTTGCTCACATTAAATGTAACCGTGAATTGAAAGGCGACCGCACTCCGCTCACTGCTTTTGGCGGCACGTCGCAATGGGAAGGAATCAAAGCCAACGCCGAAACCTGTTTTTCAGGCCGCAAGCTGGAAATCTTTTTAAGCCCGAATGCCGAACAACTGATTGAGCAAAAATCCGACCTGCAACACACGGCTTACATCGCCCGCGTCATCCGCCACATCTCGCTAGTTCAACTCGGCTGGCTGAATGATGAAGGACGTGACCCGACACCGGAAAAACAAAATCCGGCGCTGCGATTCCAAGTCACGAACGGCCAACTCACCAGCCGTCTGCGCAAGGCGTGGGGCTTGAACCAGATTTTGCATCCGCTCCCGCCCGGCAAGCGTTGGGATGAATTGTCTGATGAAGAACAGAAACAATTCACGGAAAAGAATCGCGGTGATCTGCGGCATCACTCGCTGGATGCGATGGTGATTGCCTGCACGTTGCCGTGGCTGGCGCATCGCACGCACGGCGCAAAAGATTCTTTAGGCCGGCATGGTTGGTGGACGCAAGACGAGAAGCAGCGCAGCAAAGCTGCTAATCCGCTATTCCCAAACGAAGGCCAGATGCACGACGTGGTAAAAAAGGAGATTGAAAAGGTGGTGGTGAAACATCACGTCTCGCGGAGTAATCACCAACAGGCATACGCCACGACGCTCTACGCCAAGAAAGCGAAAGATACCTACGTTGCGCGCGAAGTGTTCACTTCACTCACGCCAAAGAATCTCGGCAGTATCTGGCCGGAAACTTTTGCATCGTATTGCGAAGCAGCATGGCGACGTTACTCGGAAGAAGCCGCTGAGCTTGCGGGCGAGTTGAAGCGGACAAAAAACTGTGTGCCGGAAAGTTTCACTCGTAAACTTTGCTTCTCTCATTTTCAAAAATGGCGGCAGGATGATTGCCCGGAGTTTTATTGGCCAAAAGAAATCAAAATTCCCATCCGCAACGTGCGTCTGATTTCCGTAAAGGACGATACGGCAGTTGTTCCGTTCAGCCCCGGCACTCATGCCTATGTGAAACGCACGGGCTTCAAAGAAGTCCAGGTATTTCTTGCGGAAGATGGTAAGTCGTATGTGCCAGTTTTCATACCTTACTGGAAAAAAGATAAACTGATTTCAGATAAGCCAATCAAGCCAGATACAAAGCCCGTTGTAATAATCAGGCGCGGGCAAACTATTGAAACCAAAAAAGCTTTGGCCGCAGGATCACTGCCGGGAAAATATCGTGTGATAACCACAATGCAGGCACAGGTAAAACTTGTTCCTGCTCACCTACAAAACAAGCCAGAAACCTTGGTTGCTTTTGGAATGAAATCATTCGGAGCAAATCCACCTTGGCCGGATTTTATCCGCGCACTCGGTTATGAGCTACCACATCCTCCATCTGTTAAGCCACAGTCTGAAAGTCCGGATTAAGCTGGATCAGCTTCATATCACGGACTTGGATAGCGGCACGGATAAATCCGTGCCGCTGCAAGATGTCGCCGTCATCGTCTGCGCGGCGCGTGACACGGAATTTTCCGCCAGTTCATTGCGGCGCATGGCCGAGTTGAATGTTTTGCTGCTGGTCTGCACTGAAAAGTTTGAGCCGTGCGCCATCACCCTGCCCTATTA
>JANYFN010000073.1 GCA_025362675.1 Limisphaerales bacterium
GTCCGGCCTTCACCATCACCGCGTAAAATTGCGACGAAAGCCAAGAAGCATTTTTGCCGTGCAGCGCCGTGCAAAGCGCGGCATCTGGATTATCACCGGCCATGCTGGACAGGTGCCGCGCCAGCGGTTCCGCCAGTTGCAACACCTGACGCCGTTTTGTTTTTTCCGTCAAGACATTGAGCGTGTTCGTGTGCAACTCAACATTGCGCCACGTCAGGTTAGCGCAATCACGCAACCGCAGGCCGGTGTAGAACGCCACGAAGATCATCGTGCGCCATTCTGCGCTCGCATGAGTCAATAAAGCAGTCAATTCCTTACTGGTGAATGGCCGGCGGCTTTCGCCTTCGGATTCAGCCTCAATAAACTCGACGTGTTGCGCGGGGTTAAACTCCAACTGGCGGCTTTTCACGGCGGCATTGAGCGCGGCTTTCAGCACCTTGACGCATTTATTGACACTGGATGGCGCGACGCGGGCGGTCTGGCTGGCTTTGAAGTCCTCGATCTGGCGCGGCTGCAACATCGTCAGGGCGCGGTCTGCTCGCGCACCCAAAAATTTCATGAACATTTCGATGATGCGCCGGTATTCAATGACCGTCGCCTTGCTCGCATCCGTGCGCCCGGCAATCCACGAATCAAGCCAGCCGCGCACGGTGTAGCTGGTGAATTCGCCGCCAGCAATACGAATAAATTCCTCGACGGCGGGCTTCAAAACGGCTTCGGCGCGGTTTGCCGCCAGTTTGCCGTGAGTCTCGGCAATGGCGTCGCAAGTCTCGCGGACGAGCTTTAGCGCCTTTTCATTCGACAGCTTACCCTGACGTGTCAGCGCGGCGGCGCGCTCGACGTTGACACAGATCGTGCGGGCGATTTTTGCGTTCTCCGTGCCGGTGCTACGGAAGCGGCGGAAGCCTTCGGGGTCGTAAAAAGCGCAGAACCAGTTCGGCCTGCCCGTTTGCTTATGGATGCTTGCCATGTTGCATAACGATAGCGCATAACGTGTGCCCGTGTCAATGGTATCATATATGTTGGACTTTCAGCGTATAATGACGGGCGAGCAAGGAAAAAACGTCGTGTGGGTTCGAGTCCCACCACCGGCACCAACTCAGTTTTGTTCAACATAATCAATTGTATTTAGAAGTTCGCACGAAGTTAGAGTCCCTCCACATAACGCGTCGAAGTTTTCACGACTGGTTTTTTACCTCCCGTTACTCTCAGTTTATTTGCCATTTAAAGGAAATTGAAGTCAGGCTGAACCACCAAAAAACGTGGTGGATTGGTTAACGCTCGCATCGGAAAAACCTTAGCATAAAACTTCCACGATAATCTTTTAAAGGGCCGCCGCTCCAAAACCGAACCCTGCCAAAAATGCGCTCGGATATACCAGCCGTTTTGCTCTGAAGTCGAGGCACTTTCATCAGTGTGAAATTCAGAAGGGAAATAAAATCGCAACTATTTTATACTTGGATATGGGTTTTGAAATCAGCAATGTTATCAAGTTTTGCAGCGTGATTCGGACTTAATTCAACACCATTAAATGAAAACGTTCACCTGTTCAAAGTGCCATAAAATCTGGCCTGACAACTATTGCCCAGAATGTTCCCAATCGATTGAGCAGCAGTTTTCCGCCGCTGAAGAGATGCCGCCGGTATTAACAAATTCGGCAGAGCAAAACCAAGGTGTAGATGCTCCTGGCTCACGTTTCACGAGGGAGCCTGGTAATGCGCAACCCTCAACTTTAGGAAAGTCGTCTCGTTTTGACTGCACGGGAAATTTCAGATTGCTCCGGGCGGAGGCAGCAAATCCCGCCTCTTTGAAGACGATTGCCAGCACCCACGGAGGCGTGACCACCGGTCACATTTGGTTGGAGGCAGAGTCCATCGTGCTCCATAAGCATTTGAGTGTTGCGATCGGGGCCTTGATATTTCTGATTTCCTGGATTGGGAGTTTTATTTTGTTGTTCATGGCGCAAGCCATAGTTACTGAACCAAGCGCGCAGTCAGCCGCCGCAGGAATTTTCATGCTGATAGCGCTGGGCATTGGCGCGCTTATTCCGTGGCTGGTGGCGCGGCGGATGCGGCGATTCGAGCGCAGGTTTCCAATCAGGGAGGTGGCGCAGGTGAATGCAGATATAGGGGTAATCCAGTTTGAGTTTCGAACTTCCCTAAGCGCAAATGATAATTCTGGCACTGCGGCTCCCGTGCTTGAGAAATTAATTTTTTCACCGTTCACTCCGAGTCACGCCACCCAAATTTGCAGTGTGTTGAGCGGTTTCGGAGTTCCGGTGAACGAGCGTGGCGAGGCAGAAAAATCTGAGTTCCTGGAGAGGTTGACTCGTGCAACGCCTCGCGCCTGGGTAACACCATTCATATTGGGGCTAAACGTGCTCGTGTTTCTTTTTATGTGCGGTTCGGATAATACGGCGGGGGTGACTCCCTCCGTCAATACCCTCCTGCTCTGGGGCGCCGATTTTGGACCGCTCACGGTGACGGCTCAACAGTGGTGGCGGCTACTTAGTTCCTGCTTCGTTCATGTCGGCTTCTGGCATCTCATATTCAACATGCTGGCGTTGTGGCAAGTTGGCCGGATCGTCGAGAAGCTGCTTGGAAATTGGTTCTATCTAGCGCTCTATTTGGGTTGCGGACTCGTAGGTAGCCTGACCTCACTCTACTTCCAACCCCAGACGGTTTCCGCCGGAGCTTCCGGGGCTATCTTCGGAATCTACGGTGCCTTGCTCGGCATTATCCTGCGGCAGCATGAGACATTACCGCGAAGTATGGTTAGTAATTTAATAAAGTTCGGCCTCACCTTTTTGCTATACAACGTCTATGGCAGTCTCATGTCACTCCTCGCGCAGGCAACTGATCCGGCACACGGTTCACATATTGATCTTGCGTGCCATGCCGGCGGTTTAGTTTCTGGGCTAGGGTTTGGTTTTGCCGCCGCGCGACCTTTGGAACTCAATTCAAGGCAAGCCGTGACTAAGCAACGATCGCTTGCGTTTGCGGGCTGCTTATGCGCCCTGACCGCTCTGCTTTTCATTCCGGTTCTGAACTATGGCAGTCATAATTTGACCAGCTATAAAACCTTGGGCGGAATGTATTATCGTGGAGAGGGTGTGACCAAGGATATCGCAACTTCGGTTCGCTGGCTGCAAGCCGCTGCGGAGCAAGGCGACGTCACCTCGCAGAAAACTCTCGGCTCCATTTACTATCATGGTGAAGGCACGGAGAAAAATATGGACGCAGCCGTGCGCTGGTCGATTCAAGCCGCCGAAGCGAATGACGTGGAGGCCGAAAAATTTCTGGCTGGTATTTACTTTAGCGGTCAAGCGGTGCCCACCAACTATGTAGAAGGGGTTAAGTGGCTAACCAAAATTGCGGATCAAGGAGCGGATCAAGATTTTAGCGAATTGGAAAAAGGTGTGGCGATCGCATATTACCGGGGCGAAGGACTGCCCCAAAGCCAGGCCGAAGCTGTGAAATGGATGACCAAAGTCGCCGCGCGCGGTGATAAGGATGCCCAGACCAAGCTTAGTGCCATAACTCAGGGGCTGCCAAGCCCAAGTCAAAACGCATCCGGTTCAGACCAGTTGAAAATCAAGGCCGCCCAGAACTTATTCAAACAACTCTACAAAAAACACGCGTTCGCCATAGATGAATTGCTTAAGTCACTCGACCAAGCGACGCGGGTAGATACGATCTTGAGCCGAGAGCGGCTCCAATCACGGCTGACCTCATTAGGTCAAATGGATGAGCAATTATCTACCGAGCGACAATTTTTCTTAAACCAACCAGAACAGTTGGAATTATTGCTCCAAGAACAGGGTCTGGATTCAGCTGTCATTGCCCGTATGCGGTTGAAGCAGGATGAGTCCGAAGCGACAATCATTACGGAAGTTTTCGACAGCGTTGCTGACTATCGGGGAAAAATAAAAACCTTTCTGAATGTGCTGGATAAGAATTGGGATGGATGGACGGCTGACTCCACCTCGACCCAAGTAAAGTTTGTCTCCGTAAGCGCAAGGAATGCCTACGTGCCTGCCTGGAATGAGGTTTTACAAAGCGCGCAGTCGGTAAAAAGTGCCCTTCAAATTTGGTTGGATTATAAAAAAACCAAAAAATAGAATTTGCCGAATAACGTAAAAACCAATCTCTCAAATCCCGACATCGACCAGAGCAGACCAGCAAATTCCCAAGCCGAGTGCGTCTGCTAGTTCGGTGTATCGGTCAAATGAAAAAGTTCCCGCGGGCCTGACCGGTTACCCGATCGCAAACACTACTACTTAATTATAGCGCGACCCCTCACCATTTCTGTGGATGGTGGCCATTCGATTTATCGCCTAAGTTAGATCAATGACCATGAACCGAATTAAATTTAGGTTGCGCCGCGCAGAGATTGTCGCTTCACGATCACTCAAAGCGTGGCAGGCTGGGTGGCTGGTCATTTGCTTAACTGCGAATTTATTTTTCTCAAATCCCGTGCAGGCGAACAACGCCGGCGGCTTCACGACGGCAGTGACGACGGCGGTGACGACCGGGACGGAGACTTATGGCAGCCAGACGGATCATTATCTCGACAATGGCATTTTGCACGTGGACCTGTCGCCGAACGGAAGCGTCGATTCCATGAAGTATCTGAAGCCTGGTTCGGCGGGCACAGCCAAGGTCAATGGCGTGGAAACAGTAAGCCAATCGGGCGTTAACTTCGGCAATCACACTTCCATTTATTACTACTGGTATCCCGATGGCAATGGTGACTGCGTTTATTCCAATGCGATTGCCAGCAGCACCAATATTGACGCTTGTTATTTTCGTCCTTTCAGCCCGACCAAAGGCGATCAGGTGATTGCCGACGTGGAGCTGCACTACGTTCTGGGCCGGGGAAACACTGGGCTTTATGCGTATTTGATCGTGCAACATCCGACCAACTACGTCAGCTACGCCACGAATTTAAACATCAGTTTCATCCAAGTCCTGTGGCCGACCGCGCATGATAACACCAACTTCTTTTTTGAAAATTCCTATGTGGATGACGGCGTCAAATATGGCTTGAGGTTGAACGGCGTTCACCAGAAGCGCAATGGTCTGCAGCCCAGCTTCTGGGACAATTACCATCAGATCGCCGTGACGAATATCAACATCCCCAAAGAGGTCACCGAATACACCACCGGCGTGTTCGCGGGTTGCACGAACGGAAAATATTCCTACACGTTTGACTTTGCCAAACTCAGCACCTTTGGCATGGCGAGCGACACCAACAAGCTAGGCATCTGGTATGTTGCCGGTGGCCACGAATATCAACAGAATGGTCCGCCCGCCTGCGAATATTCCGGCGGCATCGGCGGCATCATCGGATTCGAGCCGCTCATGGCGCACTATGGCAACACCGGTCTCAACGTCAGCAGCAACGCCGCCTTCACCAAGATTTACGGGCCATGGTTATTTTATATCAACAACGGTTCGAACGGCGCCGCCTGCTGGGCGGATTCGCAGCAGCAAGCCATTGCGGAACGCCAGGCATGGCCTTACCCGTGGCTGACTAATAGTGTTTACCAAGCAAAAAATCAGCGCGCCAGCGTCGCTGGCAAACTCGTCATCAATGATTCGCTGCGGCCGGCGGCCAATGCCAGCGGGGCATGGGTTGGCCTCGCCGCGCCCGATGCCGGACTCGAAGTGGATGCAAACGACTGGCAGTGGCAATCGGACGGTTATCAGTTCTGGACCCAGTGTGCGGCTGACGGAACTTTCACCCTGCCACCGGTGACGACGTTTTCGCCTTACGGCACCAACGCGGTTTATGAATTATATGCCTACTGTGCCGGCACCAACGGTTCCGTGGGACAATATCAAACCGGGCCGTTCACATTTGCTCCTGGCGCAGTGACGAATCTCGGCACCCTCACTTGGAACGTGCCGCATCAGGGTTCCAACGTGCTGTGGGAAATCGGCTATCCCGACCGGACCGCCGGGAAATTTCGTCATGGTGATGATTACGCCGTGCCCGGTTTGTGGCTGAATTTCGCCAATGAATTTCCCAATCCCATGACTTACACCGTCGGCTCCAGCAGTCCCACCAATGATTGGAACTACGCGGAGACCGCCTATTTCACGAACGGCGTCGCGAACAACATGACTTGGAATATTCAATTCAACCTGCCCCAAAAACCTGTCAGCGGCAATGCCACCCTGACCATCGCGTGGGCTGGAACTTACAGCGCGGCTATTCGGATGTGGGTGAATGACCCCAACATGGTCGGCACTTATTTTAAAGACTTTTACCCGAACATTCCCTTTCCCTCCGGCGTGACGGCAGACAGTCTCATCCGCCAAGGTATTCACGACAAATACGGCATCGACCACGTCACCATTCCCGTCAGCAATCTCGTGCCCGGCACCAACACCATCACGCTCGTTCAGCGCCGCGCAGTCACCGCCAGCGTGAGCTACGTGATGTATGACTATCTGGATTTTGAGCTGCCCACACCGACGCCTCCGGTGGGCCTCGCCGCGAGTCCAGCGGATGCCAAGGTCACGTTGACTTGGACCGCTTCGCCCGGGGCGACCGGGTATTATATTTATCAATCCACTACCAATGGCGGCCCCTACAAGCTGATCGGCACCAACGTTTCCAGCCTGACCCTGACCAACAGCGGCTTGACCAACGGGCTTAGGTATTACTACAACGTCACTGCCACCAATGCGTTTGGGGTCAGCGATGTTTCCACTCAAGTCAACGCCCTACCAACTTCTCTAGCGGTGCCACAATTGGGATTGAGCGCCGGCGGCGGGCAAATCAACTTGGTTTGGCCGACTGACCATATCGGTTGGCGTTTGCTGATGCAGACCAATTCACTGACACATGGACTCGGCACTAATTGGGTGACGGTAGATGGCTCAACCAACTCCAACCAAATGAACCTGCCGTTGAGCGGCAACAACGGCAGTGTGTTTTTCCGTCTGGTTTATCCATAAACAGAAAATCGGAAAGCGGCTGGTTTTAAATGTCGCGGCAGCGGGTGACAAAACGAATGAACCCGCAAGCGATGTTTCTCCGCGCTCGATGGACTGAAACCGCTTTGCAGCGGCGCAGATTATTCGACGGTCCGCTGTGCGACTCCAGTGCTGAATCTTTCTTCAGCGTATCTATTCGAGTGCATTCGTGATTTAATTTTCGATATGAATTGCCGGCTGCTCGCCCTCCTGCTCGTGCAGATTTTTGTGGTCAGTATTTCCGTTTCCGCGAAATTGTCGCCCGCCTCTTTCGCCTACGTGCTTCAGGCCGATTCGCTCGCTAAATCCAAATCCACCGCAGTCACCAAGCTCGCAGCTTGTGAGCGCGATTGGATTATTTTGGACGCGAGTTTCAGCAACGACGAACCGTGGACGGCGGCAGATCTCGCCGCCATCCGCGCCGGAAAATCTGGGCGCAAGGTCATCGCGTATCTTTCCATCGGCGAGGCCGGTGACTATCGGGACTACTGGCAGCGCTCTTGGCGCACGAACCCGCCCGCGTTTCTGCTCACAGAAAATCCCGAATGGAAAGGCGACTACCGCGTGAAATACTGGCACGCCGACTGGCAAAAAATCATTCTCGCCGACGTGGACAAAATCATGGCTGCCGGTTTTGACGGCATGTATCTCGACATTGTGGACGGGTTTGAAACGTTCGAGCGGGACGGCGGAAATTTCATTGATGGCCGCGTGAATCCCGAAACCAAGCAGACCTACCGCCGCGACATGGTGGACTGGGTGAAAGCCGTGGCCGCGCGCACTCGTGCGAAAAATCCCGCCGCCCTCGTCATCCCGCAGAACGGCACAAAACTGTTTGCGCACGCCGACTTTCTTGCTCTCGCCGACGCGTCGGGCGTGGAAGATTTGTTC
>JANYFN010000077.1 GCA_025362675.1 Limisphaerales bacterium
GGCCAGGCTCAGAGAACCATCGCGCTTAACCGATGGAATTTCCGGAGAGACGTGGCCGATAAAATGTCCGGTTCAACGAGTTGCGCGGTAGCGTTACCCCCTTTTTTTGTAGGTGCCGACGTGAGGAGGCTCAAACATTCTATTTTTTAAATGGTTTTAGTTAGAGTCTCCTGACGTCGTCTCCTACACCGGCGACAACCCGCCCGGCGAATGAGAAGTGTCAGGGAGTGCGCCAGTCCTCGGAGCGCCACGCCGCTTTCGGGCGCACGCTGCGGGTTGGTAAATTGAAAACGCCTCGTCCGTGCGAGAGCGGTGTCGCGGCTCCCGCCTTGCCACCGCACTCCAAGACGCTGATGCGACGAACTGACTGCCAACTATGTGCCTGCGACAAGGCTTGCGGCTGGGTGGCCGGTTTGGTTTGCTCCAAACTGGGTTAGATGAGCGGAGACGCGCTGAAAAAATGATGATGCCAAATTTCAGGGACGAATGTGAGCTATCGTCTCAAACAAAATTTACCGATGATGAAGAACAATTATGAATCAAAAGTTACGGCTTGTTCCGTCCACGCGCAGAATCTGGTTGGGTTTCGCTGCGTCTTGTTTTCTGGTAGGTTGGGGTTGTGTCATGGTGCATAATGGCAGTATGGCTGGGTAGTTTTTCATTATCCTCTTTGGATTGGGCGTGCTCTCACCGCCGCTCTTATTGCGAGCAAACACCTCTTGGTTACAGTTAGACGACGATGGTTTCACGCTGTGCCTTTCCTCAAAACCGGATCGGTATTCGTGGACTCATATAACAGAGATCGCTATTTGGCGAGGTGTGGTTTCATTCAAACTCGCCCCTGAATGTCGTGGTAATAAACGCGGCCAAACCGTTGCCAGAACTGTTTCAGGTTACGATGGCTCGATTCCAGACATGTTCCAGTTGCGTCCGCACGCGCTTCTTGAATTGATGACGAAATTCAAACAGAGACAATATCGTCCAACCGATAATCAAAATATAAAAACGCCCCGCAATTGCTCGCGGGGCGTTTTGGTTTGGTAGGGCGGCGCTGCCTCGCCGCCTTTCCCGTTTTTATTTGAGGGCGGAGCAGCAGCTCCGCCCTACCATCATTGATTGTTACGCGCCGACGCTGGCGAGTTCTTCGTTCGTTTCCACGTTCACGATCTTGAACTGTTCGGCGTGCATGCCGTTGTCCGAGCGGAAGGAGAGCTTGCCGAAATAGCGTTTCTCCATCTCGATGAGATGCTTTTCGTCTTCGGTGCGGAGGCGGTCCAGCACGGTCGGATTGACGACGATGCGGAGTTGGAAATCATTCTCATCGCGCGTGCGCTTCTTGAGAATTTCCTGCAGCTTGCGCTGAATTTCCACGCTCATGGTGACAGTGCTCTTGACCTTGCCGCGGCCTTTGCAATACGGACAGTCGTCATACACCGCGCTGCGAACGGATTCGCTGTGGCGTTGCCGCGTCATCTCCATGAGGCCGAGCTGCGAGATGGGCAGGATGTGCGTCTTGGCCTTGTCGCGGCGCAATCCGTCCTTCACGCGGTTATAGACTTGCTGGCGGTCGCGACCGGATTTCATATCAATGAAGTCGAGCACGATGAGTCCGCCCATGTTGCGCAAGCGGAGTTGCCGGCAGATTTCCTCGGCGGATTCGAGATTCACGCGGAGGATGGCGGCTTCCTGATCTTTGCCACCTTTATGACGCCCCGTGTTCACGTCAATGGCCACGAGCGCCTCGGTTTCATCAATGACAATGTAGCCGCCGCTCTTCAAATGCACTTGGCGCGAGAAGGCGTTTTCCAATTGTTTGCTCACTTGGAAGCGATCGAAGATGGGCTGCGCTTCGGTATAGACCATGACTTTTTTCGCAGCGCGCGAGGAGATCTTATTGATCATCGTGCGCATACGGTCATAGGCTTTTTGACTATCCACCACGATCCGCTCGACGTCCTCAGTAAGGAAATCGCGCACGGTGCGTTCGATCAGATCCGGTTCCTGAAACACGCAAGTAGCCATGGGCTGCTTTTTGATTTTCTCAGAAATCTCGTTCCATTCTTCGAGCAACAACGCGAGGTCGCGCACGAAGTAACGCTTCTGCTGGCTTTCGCCGGCGGTGCGCATGATGACGCCCATGCCTTCGGGAATGGCCAGTTCGCGGAGGATTTTTTTGAGGCGCTTGCGTTCCTCAATGTTTTCAATCTTGCGGGAAATGCCACTCTGATCCGAGTTCGGCAACAGCACGAGAAAACGTCCGGGCAACACGATATTCGTCGTGACACGCGGGCCTTTCGTGCCGATGGGTCCCTTGGTGACTTGGATGATGATGTCGCTGCCGGGCGGGTAGAGACGCGGAATATCTTTCTGCGTGATCTTGGGTTTTTGCGAGCGACGACCTTCGCGTTCCACGATTTCGACGCCAGAATCAAACTGATTCGGCACGATGTCCCAATAATGCAGGAAGGCATTTTTCTCAAAGCCGATGTCCACGAACGCGGCTTTCAAACCGTCTTCGAGATTGCGGACTTTGCCTTTGAAGATGCTGCCGACGAGGCGTTCTTCCGTGGTGCGCTCGATGTTGAATTCCTCGAGCTTGCCGTTCTCCAAAACCGCGACGCGCGTTTCGAGCGTCTCGGCGTTGATGATGACTTCCTTGTGCGTTTTCTTTTCCGGGCGGATCATCCGCTGGACTCTTTTGACAAGGTTCGACGCGACGGCTTTGATGGTTTCGATGAAACCTTTCGGCGGCTCCACGAGTTTCACCGGCTGGAATTTTTCCTCGGGTTCCGTGGCGGCCGGCGTGGCGGCGGCGGCTTCGGGAGCGTGCGTATGCGGCGTTGTCTCGGCAGGTTTGCCTTCGCCCTCGGGCGGCAAACCGGCGGCGATGTTTTCCGCGCGTTCGATTTCGTTCTGATGACGTTTCTCGAACAAGCGGTCACTGCCGCCCTGTTCGGTGACCACGTCGGCGCGGGCCTCAACGGCTTCGCGATCCGTTTTTTGTTGAGCCGGGTTCAAACCGCCTTTGGGTTTGAAGCGCATTCCACGGCGACGCCGCGAGAAGTTATTACTGCTCATGTTTAATATCCCTTTCGATGGATGTGTATGTTTTGCACCAGGCCCAGCGCGATCAACGAGCATAGCACTGAAGATCCGCCATAAGATAGCAGCGGCAGTGGGATGCCCGTTACCGGGACGATGCGAATGTTCATGCCGATATTGACGAAAACATGGCTGAAGAGGAGCGTTACGACGCCCACCGCCACCAGTTTGCCAAGACGATCGCGCGCCTGGCCAGCGACTCTCAATCCCGTAAAGAGAATCACTGCATACAGCGTCAGCACCACTACGGAGCCGACGAATCCTTCCTCCTCGGCAATGACGGAGAAAATGAAATCATTATGGGCCGCGCCCGACGGCAGAAAACTCAAGGCCGTCTGCTTGCCCTGACACCAACCCTGTCCCCAAAAACCGCCCGACCCGACCGAGATCAACGCCTGCTGGCCTTGATACGAACGCCGTTTCTGCAACTCGCGCGCTTCCCGTTTCTGCTCGGGTGTCGCGTTCGCCGGCGCAAAATCTTTTCCGAAATAAACCAGCAGCCGTTGCCGCTGATAATCTTCCAGCTTCACCTGCCAGTTCGGCGGCGCGAATAAAACGTCCACCAAAAATAAAGTGCCAAACACGCTGACGATGACGGCCAGGCGAATCAGAAATTTTCGCGGCGTCCCCGCCACCAACATCATCACCAAACCCGTCGGCACCAACACGAGCGCGGAGCCGAGGTCGGGTTCTTTCATGATTAAAACAAACGGCAGCATCATCAGGCCGATGCTTTTCCAAAAATTTACGGATTGTTTTAATTCTTCCGGCGGTCGGCTTAAAAAATTTGCGCCCGCAAGCACGAATGCAATTTTCGCAAATTCACTCGGTTGAAATTGATAAAATGGCAGATCAATCCAGCGGCGCGCGCCCCAGCCGTGCGTCTTGCCGATGAATGGAATCAGCACGGCGACGAGACAGATGATGATGCCCCAATAGGCCACGAACGACCACCGCGCCAGCGTGTGATAATCCACCACGCACACCACCACTGCCGCGCCGAGGCCGAGCGCATACCAAAAAATCTGCCGCACCCATACCTGTTGATACCACGCGCGCGTCCAGCCCGTGTCATCGGCCATCGTGGCACTGTAAACAAAGGCGGTGCCGAGCAACATCAAGCCCAGGATCGCCGCGAATTGCAGGCGATCGAACGTGATCTTGCTCTCGTTGAGGGACAAGTTGGCCATTTAAATGTTGTGCGTTTTCATTTTCATTTCACCGCCAGCGCGGTTGACGGCGGCGCATTTTCTTTTTTCAAAAGCGCTTCGTAAATATCATGGGCAATCGGCGCGCAAACGCCGCCGCCGGAACCTTTGTTTTCTGATTGCACCATCACGACCACCGCGTAACGCGGATTTTCATACGGTGCAAACGAGGCAAACCAATAATTCCAACCGATGACCCGATTGTGTTCATCCGTGCGCTGGGCGGTTCCGGTCTTGCCGCAAATCCTTAGCCCGCCCACGCGAGACTCGCGGCCCGTGCCTTCTGGGTCTTCGGTTTCCGAGAGCATCGCGGTATGCAAAACTTTCAGGTTTCTCGGGCTTACACCGATATGGTCCCGCACGCGACCGGCGATATAATTTGTGATGGTGCCGCCGGCCGTTGGATCTTGCGGCTCGGTGCGGATCACCAGTCTCGGCCAAAAAACTGAGCCGCCGTTCGCGATCGCGGAATAGGCCACGGCGATCTGCAGCGGCGTCACGGCGACCTCGCCTTGACCGATGCAAATGTTCGCCGTGTTGCCATCCCGCCAGCCGTGATGCACGTCTTCGAGCGTCGGTAAATCCCCGCCCGTTTCCTGTTTTGTGGGCAATTTCGCCCGCTGACCAAAATGAAATTTTTGCGCGAGTGTGATGATGCGGTCCACGCCACAGCGAATTCCGTTTGTGATGAAATAGGTGTTGCTCGAACGCAGGATGGCGCGGCGAAAATCGTATTCGCCCGGCGGCGCGGTGTCCTTGATAGGACGGCGTCCGATCATGATATGGCCATGTCCGGGATCGCTCGGGTTTTCCGGATTGTAATACTGGCGGTTCGGATCCAGACCCGCTTCCAAACACGCGAGGCCGACAAAGACTTTGAAGATGGATCCAGGCGCATATTTTTCCTGGGTCGCGCGGTTGATGCCGGGACGTAATTTTTCATCCGTCATCCACGCCGAAGAATTTTCCGAGTAGATGGGATTGATGGCTGGGGAGGAGACCATGGCCAGCACATCGCCGTTGCGGATATCCATCACGACGACAGCGGCACGCGCGTTCGCACCTTGATGCGTGAGGATGGAACTTTCGGCGGCGCGCTGGATATCGAGATCGAGAGTTAACACGGCGTTGCGTCCCGGCTGCGGCGCGTTCTCAATGTTCTCGGATTGGCGATAACCGAGGCTGTTGACCAAAACGGATTCCTCGCCGGCGTGTCCGCGCAATTCCGTGTCCAACCCCGCCTCAATCCCCAATTGCCCCTGATAATCCGGCAACGAATAATTATAGGCGGCTTTGTCCCCATCTTGGCCGGCATCGCTGAGAGAAACGTAACCAAGCAGATGCGCGGCCGTGTTTCCGTTCGGATAATTCCGCACGGATTCCAACTCTAAATCCACGCCGAGGCCGTTGGTGAAATTTTCTTGAAAACGCGCCACCTGCGTCGGGTCGAGTTTTTTCACGAGTGGATAGGGCAGCGCCAGCGACCGCGCGTAATGCCGGTTAAAATCTTTCGCGTTCAAGGTCACCGGTGCGCCAATGATTTCGCTGATCGAAGCGGCGCGTGCGCCCGCCACCCGTTCGCGTGCGAATTGCCGCAGCCGTTCACCTTGGTCGGGCGTGATACGAAATTGTTTTAATTCCGTTTTCGAGAGCGAGCGGCCCAGCGATTTTTCCGCCGTGGAAATTTTTTCCTTCTGCGATTCGCGCGCCCAGCGCAGCAGGTTGGTGTAGTCGCTGTAAAACGGCTGGCGCAAGTCATCGAGGAACAAACTCAAACTGTAGCGCGGCTGATTCTCTGCGAGCACGCGGCCATCACGATCGAGAATTTTTCCACGCACGGCCGGCAGGCGGATGGTGCGATACGCCTGCGTCTCCAAATGGTTTTGATATTCTTTCGCGGAGACGACTTGCACCCACCACAGCCCGGTGATCAAAACGCAAAAGCCCGCTGCCAGCGCCACCGCGACCAAGCGGAGGGACGGGTCGTTCTTTTTGAGTTCGTCAACAACGAGCATTTTTATTTTTTCAAAATTCTGCCGCGCCGGATTTCGCGGTCGAGGCGGAAACTATTTTCCACGCGCGACTGATAACCGAATGCGCTTTGCGCCCAGTCGAGCAGCTTGAAAATGAATGGGGCCAACAACGCGCTACCGAGTGACATCACGGCGAATTGCCAGAGTGTGCCCCAGCCGAACACCGGTTTGTGTCCGCTGCTGAACAGCATCAGCAAAGTGAACGCCGGCACTGCTGCCCCGGCGATGGCGCCAAGGACGACTTGTGCAAAGGGCAGATCACGCAGCACCAATTCACGTTGCGTAAAAATCGAAAAGCCGACGGTGAACAGCGGCAGAATCGAAATGCCAAAAGGATTGGCGGAAAACGTGTCCGCCCAGATGCCGCCGAAAATGGCGAGCAACACGACGGCGAGCAGCCGCGCGTTGAGCGCCGCGTAAACCATCAGCACCGGCAACACATCCACCTGCGCGCCCAGCACGGAGCGCGGGAACGTCAGCACGCCCTCGGCGAACACGCCGAGAAAAGCGCCGAACAAAATCAAGATGGTTTGAAATAAATTCATTTCACGGAAACAACACCCACACTTGTTCGAGCGAGCCGAGATTCGCGTTCAATTTGACTCGCGCTTCGGTGTATAGACCAAATTCCACGGAGCGCGCATCGACAATTTGTCCGATGGGAATGCCTTTCGGAAAAATGCCGCCGAGTCCGCTCGTCAAAACATTTTGACCGGGCTTCAAGTTCGCGCCGCTGGCGAGATACGTCAGGTTTACGCGCGAATTATCCAATGGGTCGCTGGCGATGATGATGCCGTTGTCGCGGGCACCGTTTTCGACGGTGGCGGAGACGCGGCAATTCGGATCGCCGATGAGCACCACTTGCGAGCTGGTCTGACGGACAGAACTAACCCGGCCAATAAGCCCGTTCTCGGTGATGACGGGTAAATTTTCGCGGATGCCGTCGCGCGCCCCGAGGTCAATCTGCACGGTGAACCACCAGTTGGCCGGATCGCGCATGACGACGTTGGCGAGCTTGAGTTGCCACTTCGCTGTCTGTTGCCAGCCGAGCAGTGCATGCAGCTTGTCGTTTTCTCGCATCACGGCGGCGGTCTGGACGGCTTGAGATTTGAGCTGCTGGTTTTCGGTGCGAAGATTATCGATTTGTTTGAGCAGTTCGCGACGGGGCAAAACGGAACTGGCGAGATCGGCAGGGATTTGTTGCGTGGCACCGGCGAGTCCGAACAGCGGGAGAAACCAGCTGCCGACGGCGAGCTTGAGCCGCGAAGTGACGCGGGTGGGCAGGCTCAACAGAACCAAGGCCACCAGGATCACCGCGCCAAGCGCGAGATAATTTTTTTGTTTGAACATTCCGCAACGGGACGGCCTTGCAGCCGTCGTGCGGTGAACTCCCGGAAGTTGAATCAGTATTTGGCGTTGGTCGCGACGCGTTTTAGGAATTCGATTTCCTGCAACACGCGGCCCGTGCCTTCCGCGACCGCACTCATGGGGTCGTCGGCGAGATGCACGGGCAGGCCGGTTTCTGCGGCCACGAGACGGTCTATGCCCCGGATCAACGACCCGCCGCCAGCCATCACCAAGCCGCGATCGACGAGATCGGAGGCGAGTTCTGGGGGGCAACGTTCGAGGGTGATCCGGATGGATTCGAGAATGCTCGAAAGCGGTTCTTGCAGCGCCTCGCGAATTTCTTCGGAA
>JANYFN010000090.1 GCA_025362675.1 Limisphaerales bacterium
CGAAGCGTGCGCGTCGGTATTGTTGCAAGGCGGCGTCAGCAAACCGTTTCGCATCGTGGGCATTCCCGATGAAGAAACCGTTCCCGGCGCGCAGGCGGACATCTTCCGACATTACGGCATTTCGATGGAAGGCTTGAGCGAAGTGGCAGCAAACCTGTTGAAGAAATGAAGCAAAACATTTTTCCCAATCCCAACGGAATTGTTGGATTGACGATAGTTTTTCAAACATGAGCCTGATTCTCGCCATTGACCAAAGCACCTCCGCGACGAAGGCGGTTCTCTTCGACGCGCGCGGAAAAGTTTTGGACAAAGCCTCCAAAGCGCATCGTCAAATTTATCCTCAGCCCGGCTGGGTGGAGCATGACGCGGAAGAAATTTGGAAAAATGTTTTGGCCGTCATCCGCGAAATCGTCACACGCAACCCCAAGAAAATTTCCAAGCTCGCCGGCTTGAGCATTTCCAACCAGCGCGAAACCGTCGTCGTGTTTGACCGACTGACGGGCAAGCCGTTGCACAACGCCATCGTCTGGCAATGCCGGCGCGGCACGACGATCTGCGAGCAGCTTCGCGCGCGCGGCCATGGAAATTTTATTCGCCAGAAAACCGGCCTGATGGTGGACACTTATTTTTCCGCGCCGAAACTAAAATGGCTCGTCGCGGAAAAACCTGCGCTCTCCGCAAAGTTGCGCGATGGCAGCGTGGTCATCGGCACGATTGACACTTATCTGATTCACCGGCTCACCCACGGAAAAGTTTTTGCGACGGATTTCACCAATGCCAGTCGCACGATGCTGTTCGACATCGGCAAATTGCGCTGGGATGAAAAGCTCTGCCGCCTGTTCGATGTGCCAATGCGCGCGCTGCCGGAAGCCCGCGAATGTTCCGCGCATTTTGGCGAAACCGATGCCGCTGGAATTTTGCCAAAACTCATTCCCATCGTCGGCGTGATGGGCGATTCGCAGGCGTCGTTGTTCGCGCAAAAATGTTTTTCTCCGGGAACAGTAAAAGCCACCTTTGGCACGGGCACGAGCGTGCTGCTGAACATCGGCGGAAAATTTCGACCAGCTAAAAAGGGCGCGGTCACGGCGCTCGCCTGGGTTGTAAAAGGCAAACCCACTTACGCCTTTGAGGGCATCATCAATTTTTCGGCGGCGACGATTGAGTGGTTGAAAAACCAGCTCGGCATGATTCAAAATGCGGAGGAAGTTGAAAAGCTGGCGTTGAGCGTCGCGGACAACGGCGGCGTTTATCTCATCCCGGCGTTCGCCGGTTTGAGCGCGCCGTATTGGGCGCCGGAGGCGCGCGCGGCCATCGTGGGGATGTCGGGTTTTACCAAACGCGAACACATCGTCCGCGCCGCGCAGGAGGCCATCGCGTATCAGATCCGCGATGTGCTGGACATGATGCGCGCCGATGCCAAGGTCAGCTTGAAGACGATGCATTGCGACGGCGGGCCGACAAAAAATAATTTCATCATGCAATTCACCGCCGACCTGACGCGGACGGAATTGAAAGTTTCCAACGTCGCCGAAAGTTCCGCGCTCGGGGTGGCGATGCAAGGAATGTTGGGGCTCGGCATTTATAAATCGCTCGGCGAACTGGCAAAGTTGCCGCGCGAGCAAAAGATTTTTCATCCGCAGATGAAAGCCGCCGAAGTGAAAAAACTTCACGACGGCTGGCAACGTGCGGTGAAACGAGTGTTATGAGAAACTCCTTTCTGAAAGCTCCAACTTCCAAGCTCCAACATCCAGAGAAGCACCAATGTCCAAGCACCAAAACCCACGACGCACGCTGGCTGCTTGGAGCTTTGAACCGCTAAACTGAAATCACAACCACAACATTATTCACACATGAAAACCAACTGGCTCAAACTCGCGCTCGTAGCGTTATTCGCAACGGCGGCAATCCTTTTCACACAAACTTCCACGGCGCAAGACGCGCCCAAACAAAAAATTGCCGTCGTCGTCTCGACGATGAACAACCCGTGGTTCGTCGTGCTCGGCGAAACCGCAAAAACTCGCGCCATCGAACTTGGCTACGACGCGACGATTTTTGATTCGCAAAACGACACGTCGAAAGAAGCGGCGCATTTTGAAAATCTAATCGCCGGCGGATACAAGGCCGTGTTGTTTAATCCAACGGACGCGAATGGCTCAATCGCCAATGTTCTCAAGGCGAAAGCCGCGGGCATTCCGGTATTCTGCATTGACCGCGAGATCAATTCCACCAACGCCGCGACGGCTCAAATGTTGTCTGATAGTTATTCCGGCTGCGTGAAACTCGGCCAGCTTTTCGTGAAGTCAGTCGGCAAGGACGGCGAATACGCCGAACTGCTCGGCCTCGTCGGCGACAACAATACGTGGAATCGCTCGCACGGTTTTCACAGTGTCGTGGATCGTTATCCCGGATTAAAAATGGTCGCGCAGCAGAGCGGCGAGTTTGATCGCGCGAAGGGACTCGAAGTTATGGAATCCATTTTGCAGGCGCATCCAAACATCAAGGGTGTTTTCTGCGGCAACGACTCGATGGCGATGGGCGCGTATCAGGCGCTCGTCACGGCGGGCAAAGATAAGGACGTAAAAGTCTTCGGCTTCGACGGCGCGGACGACGTGGTCAAATCCATCGCCGAAGGAAAAATTGTCGCGACGGGAATGCAGTTTCCGAAAAAGATGGCGCAGCAGTCAGCGGAATTTGCGGATGAATATATCAAGGGCAGGCGCGACTTCGCGCAGAAAATTGCCGTGCCGGTGGAAGTCGTGACGAAGGAAAACGTCGGCAAATACGGCGACTACGGTAAAAAATAATCCGCCATGCGCGCCGTCCGCTGGTTCATCGTGGTTGTGATTCTCGCCTGCGTTTGCTGGTGGTTTCCGCTGTTTCACGTCGTGTCGCTGAAAACGGCGATGGCGGAAAAAGCGGCGACGACATTCAACGCCACGCAGTTCGCGGAAACTTTTTGGACGAACCAATTGCCGTCCGCGCTCGAAAAAACGGTGACGGCAAAAATGCTTTTGCCTGCGATCCAAAGCGACGCGGCGGCGGCGAAAAAGAAATTCGCGCGCAGTCTCGGCCTGGGCGAAGGCTATTTTTATTTCCTGCGCGGCGCGGGAAAAATCATTTCCGTTTCCGACGATGAAATTATTTTAACCGTCACGGAAAATTCGACGAACGCCGAAGTCTCGCTCCAGACCGGACTCATCTTCGGCAACGCGCTACGCGACGGCACAGGTTTGCTGAACGGAAATGATTTCCCAAACTCCCAAGATTTTAACGACGTTTCCGCCGCGCTGAATCATCTCGTCGAAACTCGCGTGCTGCCGAAGTTGCGCGAACAGGCGAAGGTCGGTGCGAACATTTCTTTCGTCGGCTGCGCGGCAGTGGACGATGAATCCAACGACTTGAAACTGTTGAAAGTAATCCCGATTCAGACGACGACCGAATGAACACGAAGGAACTTTTCAAGAAGCTGCAGCCGCTCATCGCGCTCGCCGTGATGGTCGTCGCGATGTCGCTGCTCTCAGACAAGTTTCTCACCATCGCGAACGAGCGGAACATCCTGCTGCAAATCTCCGTCAACCTCTGCCTCTCCATCGGCATGACGCTCATCATTCTCACGGGCGGAATTGATTTGTCCGTCGGCGCGATGCTTGGACTGGCCGGCGCGGTGGCGGCGGGGTTGTTGAAAAATGGACTCGTGGTAAAAGTGTTTGGCGTGGTTTTACAGTTCACGCCATTCGGCGCGATGGTCGCGGGAATTTTAGTTGGTCTCGCGCTCGGCTGGTTCAACGGCATCGCCATCACACGATTCAAACTGCCGCCGTTCGTCGCCACGCTCGGCATGTTAAGCATCGCCCGCGGGCTTACGATGTTGTGGACGGGCGGATTTCCCGTCACCGATCTTGGACCAAAATTTGGCTTCATCGGCGCGGGATTTTTTCTCGGCGTGCC
>JANYFN010000169.1 GCA_025362675.1 Limisphaerales bacterium
GCGATTCAAAAATTCGCGATCATGCGAGATCAACAAAATCGCGCCGGGGTAATGGCACAAATAATCCTGAAACCACAGCAGCGTTTCGAGGTCGAGATGGTTCGTCGGCTCGTCGAGCATCAGGATGTCTGGCTCCTGCGCTAGCAGGCGCGCGAGGTGCGCGCGCATCACCCAGCCGCCGGAAAGTTCGCGCGCGGGACGATCGTAATCTGTCTGCTTGAAACCGAGGCTGGAAAGAATTTGTTTGGCCTTCGCCACGAATTGCCCGTCGTGATCGTGATCGTGCGGCACGGCGATTTCCAAAATGGTTTCGTTCGCCGCCGGTTCGCTTTCCTGCGGCAGATAGCCGACGCGCGTGCCGCGAATAAAAGTGACATCACCCGCATCCGCTTCTTCGTGACCGAGAATGATTTTGAGCAAGGTAGATTTGCCCGCACCGTTCGGCCCGGTGATGGCGACGCGCTCGCCCGCTTGCAACGTGAACGTCACGTCGTCAAACAGTTCGCGTCCGCCAAAAGATTTTGAAAGTCCAGAAATCGTCAACATGGTCGAACAGTATAGCAGAAGCGCGGCTCCCCGCACAAGGCTGGCGGCAATTGATTAAAACCAACTCAGTTTCCAAACAAAAAAGAAAGCACCCCGTGAGTCGCGGGGCGCTTTTTGTCAGCCCGCTTGTGATCAAGCGGGCTTTTTGATGGGCACGTTAGTTTTCTTGAAAAACGCTCATCGTCAATACGATGGCTCGTCCGTCCCCAGCTTTGACGTTTTGGGTGGTGGTGCCAATCTTAGTGAAACCCACCGGGGTGGCTGCGGTCGCAGGCAAGAATAGATATGCGCCAGTGAAAAAGCCGACACCGTTCGTGCCACTTGCCCCGGTCGCCCCGCGCAGACCAGTCAACCCGATCGGCCCGCGCGGCCCGGTTAAACCTGTAAGCCCGCGCGCGCCCGTCGCTCCAGTCAAACCGCTGGGGCCGGTCAAGCCACGCGGACCTGCCGGGCCAGTCGCACCCGTCAAGCCACGCGGACCTCCAGCCGGACCAACCGGACCCGCTGGGCCAGTCGCGCCAGTAGTGCCGTTCGTGCCGTTCACGCCAGCAATCCCTTGCGGACCCGCAGGACCTTGCGTGCCAGTCGCGCCATTAACTCCAGCGGAACCCTGCGGACCTACCGCACCCTGCGGTCCGGTGGCACCCGTCAAACCAATCGGACCTTGCGGCCCGGTAGCGCCGTTCAAGCCATTAGTTCCGTTCAAGCCATGCGCGCCGGTGGGACCGGTTAAACCAATCGGACCTTGTGGCCCAGTCGCTCCAGTAGCGCCAGCGGCACCATCTAATCCGTTAGTGCCATTGATGCCAGCAACACCTTGCGGACCTTGCAGACCAGTGGCTCCGTTCAAGCCATTAGTGCCATTCAAACCATCGAGACCATTAGTTCCGTTCGAGCCATGCGCGCCGGTGGGACCGGTTAAACCAATCGGACCTTGTGGCCCAGTCGCCCCAGTAGCGCCATTTGCACCATCTAATCCGTTAGTTCCGTTGACGCCAGCAACACCTTGCGGACCGGTGGCTCCGTTCAAGCCGTTAGTGCCATTCAAACCATTGAGACCATTAGTTCCGTTCAAGCCATTTGCGCCGGTGGGACCAGTCAAACCAATCGGACCTTGTGACCCAGTCGCCCCAGTAGCGCCATTTGCACCATCTAATCCGTTAGTTCCGTTGACGCCATTAAGTCCATTGGTGCCACTAACACCAGCGATGCCTTGAATACCTTGGAGGCCTTGCGGACCTGCTGAACCTTGTGGGCCAGCGGCACCATCTAATCCGTTGGTTCCATTCAAACCATTAAGCCCATTGGTTCCGCTGATACCAGCGATGCCTTGAATGCCTTGCGGACCAACGGGACCTTGTGGGCCGGCTAGCCCATCTAATCCGTTAGTTCCGTTGACGCCAGCAATACCTTGCGAACCGGTGGCTCCGTTCAAGCCGTTAGTGCCATTCGAACCATCGAGACCGTTAGTTCCGTTCAAACCATTCGCGCCCGCAGGACCGGTCAAACCAATCGGGCCTTGCGGACCAGTAGCACCGGTGGCGCCAGCGATACCTTGGGGACCGGTCGGGCCGACGAGCGAACCAATATTCACCGTGCCTAGTTGTCCGGCGGGATCTACCACGACGACGTTCGAGCTGGAAACGGAAACCCCTCTGATACCGGCGATAAAAGTCGCGAAGTGGAGGTTGGTGGTGCCAATACGAATCGTGTTAGACTCATCCGCCACACCGTCATTTCCAATGTTGATGTTATTATTCCCGATGGTGAGGTTTTGTCCGGCGCTATAACCCACCGCAATGTTCCCACTACCGCTGGTGTTGGATAGGAGTGAATCTACACCAATGGCGGTATTCGCTTGGCCATTGGTGTTGTTGATCAATGAATGGTTGCCATAGGATGAATTACCATTGCCAGTGATGTTATTCAAAAACGCGCTGTATCCAAAGGCGGTGTTGAAGCTGCCGGTTAAAAAGCCATTGCCGGCATTCGGCCCGAAGGCATTTTCGGTTTGCGCTTTGGCAGCAAATACCACGGCTAGAATAAGCCCCAGGACTATGGCAACGGCCTTGACGCGCCGGCGGTCCACCGGACCACTTGAAATCGCCAAGTCACTCACACACACCGGCAGCGGGTAAACCCCGGAGCCCCTCGATTGAACGAACATATTTTGTTTCATAATTTACACTAACTGTTCCGCGTCGGGCGGATTGCCGGGTTTGAAACAGTCAGCCCGCCGAATTATTACGAACCCGGCTTGGCAACTTGAATCACTTGGGAATCGGACGGTGACGCACTAGACTTGAAATTTATTTGCAGACTTCTTTCTATTCCGGTGATGGCAATCCTCGACCGCCCGAGGTTTTTGTGCCAATCTCCGGCCCGAAATTAATGTCATCGCCCGTGCCCACAGAAAATTCCGCCAAGGAAAATGCCTACGCCGTGTTTCGCAACGCGGATTTTTTCCGTTATCTCATCGCGCGCTTCATCGCGTCGTTCGGGATGCAAATGCTCGTGGTCGCGGTGGATTGGGAACTTTACGAACGCACGAATTCCGCGCTCGCGCTCGGCTTTGTCGGGCTCGCGCTCATGGTGCCGATGTTTCTCGGCACGCTGCCGTCCGGGCATGTCGCCGATACTTACAATCGTAAAAAAATCATTCTCGTCACGACGTTCATTCTGGCGCTCGCCAGTCTCGCGCTCGCGGGCGTATCGAAGTTCACGCCGAACACGCCCGCCAGCGTGCCGCGCTTTCAGATGTTCATGTATGCGCTGCTCGTGCTGATCGGAGCGACGCGAACATTTCTGTGGCCGGCGAGCGCAGCCTATGTCGCAAGCATCGTCCCGCGCGAACAACTATCCCGCGCCGTCACTTTCAACAGCGGCGCGTTTCAACTCTCCTCCGTGCTCGGCCCCGCGATGGCTGGACTACTTATCTGGTTCACGCATGGCGCGTGGATTATCTACGCGCTCAACGGCCTGGCGGGACTTATTTGTTTCACGCTCGTCTTGAGCATCCGCCACGAGCACAAAGTTCCGCCGCGCGAACCCGTCACTTTCCGCAGCCTGATCACCGGGTTCCAATTCGTGTTCCACAACAAAATTATTCTCGGCACCATCACGCTGGATATGTTCGCCGTGCTGCTCGGCGGCGCCGTTTCGTTGCTGCCGATTTTTGCGAAAGATATTTTAGCCTCCGGCCCGAACGGACTCGGCCTGCTCCGCGCGGCGATGCCCATCGGCGCGGTGATTTGCACCGTGATCATTGCCCACCGCGCCCCGATCCAAAAAGCCGGACGCGCCATGCTGCTCTGCGTCGCCATCTTCGGCGTCGCCACGATTTTATTCGGCCTCGTGAACCAACAATGCCTCGGGAAATATTTCTCCGCGCCGAACGCCGTTTGGTTTTGGCTCGCGTTTGGGTTGCTCGCCTTGAGTGGAGCCGTGGATAACGTCAGCGTCATCATCCGCCAGACGCTCGTGCAAATTCTCACGCCCGATGACAAGCGCGGGCGCGTCTCGGCAGTGAACAGTCTCTTCATTGGCACGTCGAACGAACTCGGCGGTTTTGAATCTGGCTTCACCGCGCAACTCTTTGGCCCGATGATGGCGCACTCCATCGCCACGGGAACAATTTTATCCACGGTGGTTGGCGGCTTCGGAACGGTGGCGGTCGTAATGGCAGTCGCGTGGATCTGGCCGCAGGTGCGGCGCTACGGGAAACTTTCCTGATTTATTTGGCTGCTAAAAATGGCGGTTGGGCGGTTTGTAAAAGCTTTGCCGCCGCCAATGCTTAGTTTTGATGCTTAACTGGCTCCCTATTCTGGCCGATAAGACTTCGCGTGGGCTTGCCTCTACCAACAATTTTGAAGGGCCATTGGCCGAGAATTTTTTTCTGGCTGGTAAGCTAGGCGGGCTTTAGGCTGACATCACAAGGTATTACTTATGGAACATTTTGCCACCAACGAATTCGACCGGTTACTGGCAGCGATGCTGCAGAGCGCGGCGGGTATTTCCGATCTGTTGTTCATCCCCGGCAAGCCGCCGCAGGTGGAGGCGCATGGCGCGTTGGAAATTTTCAATCCCGGTGCGCCCGTTTTGGAAAGTGCGCAGGTAGAAACCTTCGCCCGCAGTCTCATGCGCGAAAGCCCCAAGCTGATCAAAGACCTGACGGAGCGCGGTTCGTGTGATTGCAGTTACGCGATCAACGATTCCCGTTTTCGCGTAAATATTTATAAGCAGAACGGAAACTTTGCGATGGTCATGCGCCGGTTGCAGTCGGAAATTCCGACGATGGAATCACTCCAATTGCCGAGCGCCTTTCAGCAAGTCTTGCAGGAAAAGAACGGCCTTATTTTTGTGACGGGCGGCACGGGCAACGGCAAGACCACCACGCTGGCATCCCTGCTCGGTGAAGTGAACCGCACTCAAAAATCCCACATCGTCACGCTCGAAGATCCGATTGAATTTTTGCATCCGCATTTGCAATCCACCTTCAGCCAGCGGGAGATGGGTCGGGATTTCTTCAGTTTTCCTGACGGCTTACGCGCCGCGTTGCGCCAGGCGCCCAAGGTGATTTTTATCGGTGAAATTCGTGATCGGGAAACGATGGAGATTGCGCTGACCGCCGGTGAAACGGGTCATATCGTTTATAGCACCCTGCACACCATCAGCGCGGGGCAGACCATTAACCGCATCATCGGCATGTTCCACAAAGATGAGGAACAGCAGGTGCGCGAGCGGTTGGCCAGCACGTTGCGTTTCGTCATCAGCCAGCGATTGGTGCCTAAGATTAAAGGCGGACGTCTATTGGTCTCGGAATTGATGGGCAGCAGCCTCCGCACGCGCGAAGCGATTGAATTGGGCGAAAGCGAAAACCGCCGGCTGCATGATATTATCGAAGCCGGCACCAGCGCGGGGTGGCATAGTTTTGAACAGTCGCTGCTCAAGGGTTTCGAGCAAGATTTGATTTCCGAGGAAGTAGCGATGCAATATTGCAGCAGCCGTTCCGTGATGCGGCAGCAGCTGGATGTGGCCAAGAGCCGGGTCAACGGTCGCCTGGCTAGTAAAGCGCAAAAATCTACAATGATTTCGGTCGCGGCAGCGGTCCCGCCCCCACTCCAGATGACGCCACCTGTGACCACCGCCTCTCCGGCCAGCGGATCCAGAGGGTAAATTTCAGAGCGGTAATTTTTTTCTGGTTTGTCAACGACAGCGGATTTAGGCTGACGGAGAATTTCCCATTATGGACATCATTTTTAACTGTCCGAACTGCGAGCAGGAACTTGCGGTGGATCAAAGTGGCTCGGGCTCGAACATCGAGTGCCCGAATTGCTCTGAGACCATTACCATTCCGGCCGCCTCAAATCCCAAAGTGACGACCGGTTCATTGCCACCGGTTCCGCCGCCGCCCCCGCCCGCCGCCAGCAGCACCGCGCCCGTCGCGCCCAAGTTGGAATTGCATTTGAAAGTGCCGGTGCGGGATTCGCCCTCTGCGCCATTGATCGGCAAATCTAAACCGCCACTGGAAGTCGTGCAAAAAGGCGCGGGCAAGCGGTTGCGCGTCCGCACCATCCGCCGCGCGAGTTGTGTGGAATCAGGCCACGACTACTTCGACGAACGCGTGGCGGATTTCTTACAGGAAGTTGGCGAGAGCAATCTCGTGGGTATGCACACCGTCACCTATGAATACTTCGACGTGGGGGTGCAAAAAATTGTTGCGGATTACGGACTGCTGGTGATTTTCCGTGGCTGACTAGATTGAATGATTTTGACTTGGCGAATTCCGGCGGCTAACGTGCGCGCATGAAGCTTCGGTTGGTAATATTTTGGTTTGTGCTGGCCATTGTTGTGGTCCTGCTCCCTTCGCGTTCACCTGCGCCGCTGATGTTTGTGCCCGGCGAGGGCTGGTATTATGAACCGTTTGGCGAGAACAACACCTGGGTTCGCCCGCGCGCGAAGGATCAACTTGCCGTGGCTGAGGAATCCTTCACCAAAAAAGATTATGCCATTGCGATGCATGCCGCGCATCGCGTTCTGCGTCTGTGGCCATTGTCGGATTATGCGCCGCGCGCCTCCTTCCTCGTAAGTCGCTGCTTGGAGGTTCAACGCAAGGATGAAGCGGCTTTCAACGCTTACCAAAAAATTATTGAACATTATCCGCGCACTGATCAATACAACGAAGTGCTGCACCGCCAATACGAAATCGGCAACCGCTTTCTCGGCGGCCAATGGTTCAAGATTTGGAATACCATCCCGCTGTATCCTTCGATGGACGAGACTGCGAAACTCTATACCAAAATCGTCAACAACGGTCCCTACAGCGAAGTCGCTCCCCTCGCGCAGATGAAAATCGGCGCGGCGCGCGAAAAACAACGGGATTATTCCTCCGCGGTTAAAGCTTACGAAACAGCCGCTGACCGTTATCACGATCAACCAGCCATTGCTGCCGACGCGATGTATCGCGCGGGTCTCGCTTGGCAGAAACAAGCGGACACTGCGGAATACGATCAGGGCGCGGCCGCTCAAGCGATCGCGGCTTACACGGATTTCAGCACGATTTTCCCCGACGACAAACGGGTGCCGGATGTCCAAAATGCGATGGTTAAACTTAAAGCCGAGCAGGTGCGCGGGAATTTTCAAATCGCCGAATTTTACGACAAGCGTAAGAAATGGGACGGGGCAGCGGTTTATTACAGCAGCGTCGTGCAACTGGATGCTAATTCGCCTCTCGCCACCCAGGCGCGCAAGCGGTTGGAAGCACTGAAGGGACGAGCCACCTCAAAATAAGTCCTATATGCGCGCCTTGAATTTATTTCTCTGTGTTGCCGTAGCCGTCCTTACTGGTTGTGCTGGCTATCACGTTGGCCCGGTTCACGGCACCCTCGTCACCCCCGGTAAATCCGTCGAGATTATGCCGTTCAATAACCAGACCCTTCAGCCGCGACTGGGCGATGCGCTGACGAAGGCGACGCGCGAACGCATTCAGACCGAGGGCAGTTTTCATCTCGCGACCCGCAATCCGGCGGATGTCATCGTCTCCGGCACAATCACGTTTTACGGTCGTGAAAGCCTCAATTTCTTGAGCACGGACACCGTCACGCCGGAAAATTATCGGGTTGGCTTACTCGCCCATATCGTCATCCGCGATCGCGTCAGTGGCAAACTTCTGCTCGAAAAAAATCTCCGGCCGCACACGCTGGTCCATGTCGGACCAGACCTCGCCAGCGCAGAACGGCAGGCACTGCCGCTCATCGCCGAGGATTTTGCGCGCGACCTCGTCAGCTTGCTCTCCGAGAGTGCGTGGTAAAAATGCCTGAAACATTTTGCCCGCCGCTGCGTCTGTATCCCTGTTGAATTAAATATGTTCAACATCTAATAACCACAACTATATGAAGAAACACATCGCATTATTCTCCCTCGTCACGGCCGCTTTGATTGCCCTGCCGGCGGCTGTCCGGGCCGAAGACACGGCGGCTCCCGCCACTACCGAAACCACCCCTGCCAAAAAGAAAAACGCGGACGTCACTCCGTATCACGGCAAAGTAATGGCTGTGGATGCTACCGCATCTACCATCACTGTGGGCGAAGATAAGTTGACCGTCACCACCGAAACGAAAATCTCCAAGGACGGCGCTAAATCCAAGTTGGCGGATATTCTCGTCGGCGACAAGGTCAGCGGATCTTACAAAAAAGGTGCCGATGGTAAATTGAACGCCGTTTCAATTCATGATGGGAAAAAAGCGGGCAACGGCACGAAGAAGAAAAAAGCCGCGAAGGAATAATATTTCGGACGGAAGTTTTAAATGAACGGTGGGCAAATCTTTGCCCGCCGTTTTTTATTTCTTGCGCCACCAACTCGTCAACCGCTTGGGCTCCTGCGGCTCCTCGGTGGCTTCGGACTGCGAGCGCAGCAAGTGACTGCGGGCAGATTCTAATTCGATGATAAACTCATCATAACTTAAAAAACGATCGGCTGGAATTTTTTCAAGCGCGCGGGTAATGGCGTCGCTTGTGCGCTGCGTGATGTCCTGACAATTTTCCACCTGGTTCGGCGGGGTCAACGGCGTATACACATGCGCCTGCACAACTTCTTCTGGGGTCGGTGCATCAAAGGGCACGCGCCCTGTGATGGCGTGATACAGCGTGGCCCCTAGACTATACATGTCGGACAAAAAAGTTTCCGGCTCGCGTTTGATTTTTTCCGGCGCGACGTAAAACGGCGTGCCGTGCACAAAATCCTGCGCGCCTTCCTGCTCCGCATCCGCCCGTTTGGCGATCCCGAAATCCACCAGCTTCGGCTCGTGGTCATGGTTGAATAAAATATTGTCCGGCTTGATATCGCAGTGCAACAAATCGTGCTTGAGCGCCATGTCGAGCGCGGAGGCAATTTTGATACCCACATCGAGCACGTTTAATTCAGGAATGCGATGCAGCTTATTGATGCGGGCGTCCAGGCTGCCTTGATCGGCAATTTCCATCACGAGATAATTTTCGTTCTCCCACTCGTCAAAAGTATAAATGTGGATGATGTTCGTATGGTTCAGCCGGGCGCACGCGCGGGCCTCGCGCAGAAAACTTGCGCGCGCATTTGCCTCCGCCAGAATTTCCTTCTTCATCAACTTCACCGCCACAAACCGCTCCAGCATCGTATCCCAGGCGCGATAAACCACCGCCATGCCGCCGGAACCGACCTTGGCGCGCAATTCAAACTGCCGCAGCATCATCGGCATCATGATCGCATGGCCGCATTTTTTGCACGGCTCAGACGCGAGCGGCGGCAGGTCTCCCGGGATAAATGTCTTCGCGTCGCAGCCCGGACAAGTCACCATTTTCAGCGGTCGGTTTCCTTCGCTCATGATGGACTCAATTTACCACGCGCCGGATAGATTCAAGGTTTTTTTTAAAATCACCGTGGCGGCCGTTTTTCAGGTCGGCCTGAGGACAGGTTTAATTCCTTACAAAACCATTGACAAATAAGGTCAAATGGTGTTTTATTTTCATTGTAGAAATGAAAACAACGTTCGTAAAAACAATCAAGACGCACGCACCGGTCAATGGCTGGATGGCCATTTGCCAGCGCTATTCCCGTCCGTCGGGCGTCGTGGGAGTGAAATTCTGATTTAATAAAAATTTTACCAAAACCCGCGATTGCCTCGGCAGTCGCGGGTTTTCTGTTTTAACCAACCAAGCAAAAAATAAATAAGTATGAACCAGACCAAAAAACTTCCGGCGCGCTTTCGCCCGGAAACGCAGTTTGAACTGCGGCTTACGCCGGCAGTTCCTTTCCGCGCCAATCTCGAAAGCGAGTTCGAACAACTCAAAAACCGTTTGCTCGCCGAACGGCTGGCTGCTCCCGCGAAACCGGAATTGACCGCGCCGTTGCGCCGCGCCGCCAATGAAGCCGCCGCCATCGCGTGGGTCTCGCTGTTTCCGCTGCTCGTGTTCCCAGCCTTGTTCGAGGAAAAGAGTCAGGCGGCTGAACGCCAAGTCCGCCGCCAGGCACGGATTTACGAGCACACGCGCGAACTCGTCGTCACCGCATGAAAAAATGCGCGCACATGACCGAGGTCGCAACGCACCGCTCCTCCTCGTGGCCGTGCTCGCTCGCGAAATAATTTCGCGGACGAGCACGACCACGAGGTAGGAGCGCTTTTGATTTGTGGGAACCAGCTTGGGCGCGGGTGATTTCGCAAGAAACCCGCCCGTGCCCTGGCTCGGCACTCAGTGAATTTTGGTTGCGCCTCAACGATCATTTGTTTGTTTGTCGGCGGGCTGCCGATGGAAAATTAACGCCGCTCCACTTTGCGCCGGTGTTACAAAAACGCAGCAACGGGGATAACTTTTCTTTTTCCGCCGCCCGTGAATTCCGCTAATGTTCGTTCCGCAAACAAGGCAACAATTATGGCTGAAAAAAATTCACACGTCTCCGAGCGCCTCACGTCACTCGATGCGTTAAGAGGTTTCGACATGTTCTGGATCCTCGGAGCCGACTCGTTGGTCGTCGCGTTGCACGAGCTGGGAAAGAATCCGGTCACCAAATTTTTCGCGGAACAACTGGATCACGCTAAATGGGCGGGTTTCCGCTTTTACGATTTAATTTTCCCCATGTTCGTCTTCATCATGGGCGTCTCGACGGTTTTCTCGCTCACTAAAATCGTTGCGCGCGAGGGCCGCGCAGCGGCGGTGAAGCGCGTTTTAGTGCGGGGAATGCTCCTGTTCCTGGTCGCGTTGATTTATTCCGGCGGCTTCACCAATCCCTGGCCAGACATGCGGCTGATGGGCGTGCTGAACCGGATTGCGATCTGTTACACCTTCGGCGGACTCCTGTTTATTTTTTGCAACTGGCGAGTGCTCGCGGCCGTCGGTGCGGCGATGCTGCTTGGTTATTGGGCGATCCTCGCGCACGTGCCGATGCGCGACATTCATCTCGAAAAGGAATTGCTGGCCGCGCAAGCCGAAGCCGCTGGCGATAAAAAACTCGCCGCGCAATTTCTCGCCGCCGACAACCCGTCCGCCAAAAATCCTTCCGCCACCAAAGACCGCTCGCTCTGGCAAACCACGGAGAAAATGTATTACGCCACGACCAAGCGCGTCACCGGCAAATATGAACCCGGCTACAACGTCGTGAACCATTTTGATTTCGAGCATCTGCCAGCGCGCAAATACGATATTTTCTACGATCCCGAAGGTTTTTTGAGCAGCCTGCCCGCGTGCGTCACCGGACTGCTCGGAATTTTCGCCGGACTACTGCTGCGAAATAAAACTGTGCCAGATCAGAAAAAAGTTTTTTACCTCCTCGGGGCCGGGGCCGCCAGCACCGCCCTTGGTTGGTGGTGGAATTTCGATTTTCCCGTCATCAAAAAAATCTGGACCTCTTCTTACGTTCTCGTCGCTGGCGGTTATAGCGCGATGCTACTCGGCGCGTTTTACTGGATCATCGATGTAAAAAAATGGCAGACCTGGTGCCAGCCCTTCGTGTGGATCGGGATGAATCCCATCACGCTTTATCTCGCGAGTAATTTCATGGGCGGCGGCGGTTTCCTCAAGCTGTCGCGCCGACTGACTGGCGGGCCGGTGAAAAGCTTTTTCGACACCCACGTGGCCACCGGATGCGGCGAACTGGTCAGCTCGCTGGTCGGCGTGCTGCTCTTCATCTGGTTCGCGCGCTTTTTGTATCAACGGAAAATCTTCTTAAGACTGTGATGGTTTGGCCGAAACAGAACCAGCAGCTCTGTGACGGTAAATCAACCATCTCAATTTTTAGACGAACCGGCTTCAGATCCGTGGCCAAAAATCACGGGCTGGCGGCTCGCCGGATTTTTTGTTGGTATGGCAGTTTTTCTCATCCTGCTGTTCGTGAGTGAACCCGGTTTTATTTTTGGACTGGATCACGCGAACCTGCTGTTTCACGAAGCGGGACACCCAATCATCGGCTTGTTTAGCAGCCGGTTGGAAACTTACGGCGGGACGTTGGGACAACTAACATTTCCCATGCTGTTGGCGATTTCGTTTTGGCGCAAACGCGAGGCGCTCGCTTGCGCTGTAAGCATGATTTGGTTCTTCGAAAATTTTCTGAACATCGCGCGTTACATGGCGGATGCCCGCGCGCTGGAACTCCCGCTGGTCGGCGGTGGCGATCACGATTGGAACACGATCTTCACGCGCTGGAACGTGTTGCAATATGATTTAGACATCGCCGGCGCGGTGAAAATGATTGGCTGGCTGGGCATGGCATTCGCCATTCTATGGGCGGTTTGGCGCTGGTGGCGTGACAGCCAGCGGGTGGAATCAGTTGAACAATTTTGACTGCCCGCCGGTCGCCGGCTTCAATCCAAGTTTCTTGTAGCTCAACTCCGTCGCGATGCGGCCTTGCGCGGTGCGGTTGAGATAGCCTTCCATGATAAGATACGGCTCGTAAACTTCTTCAATCGTGTCCGGCTCCTCACCCACGGCGACGGCGAGGGAATTCACGCCGACGGGGCCGCCGCCGAATTTTACGATGATGGCTTCGAGAATTCTTTTGTCCATTTCATCCAAACCGTTCTCGTCAATCTCCAGCATCGCGAGCGCTTTGTCGGCGACGGTGGCGGTGATGCGGCCATCGTGGCGCACTTGCGCGTAATCGCGCACGCGGCGGAGCAAATTATTGGCGATGCGCGGCGTGCCGCGACTGCGCCGGGCAATTTCATGCGCGCCGGCCGGATCAATTTCTACGTTCAATAAATTGGCCGAACGTAGAACAATTTTATCCAAATCGGCGGCGCAATAATAATCCAGCCGCTCACGCATTCCGAAGCGCGTCAGCAACGGCGCGCTCAACAAACCACTGCGCGTCGTCGCGCCGATGAGCGTGAAGCGTGGGAGATTCAAACGCACACTGCGCGCGTTCGGGCCGGAATCAATGATGATATCAAGTTTGAAATCTTCCATCGCGGGATAGAGATATTCCTCGATGGTTTTTTGCAGGCGGTGAATTTCGTCAATGAACAACACGTCGCCTTCTTCCAGATTGGTGAGCAGACCGGCGAGGTCGCTGGCTTTCTCGATGGTCGGGCCGCTGGTGGCTTTTACATTCGCACCCATCGCCTTCGCGAGAATATTTGCGATGGTGGTTTTACCCAATCCTGGCGGGCCGGAAAGCAGGATGTGATCGAGCGCCTCGCCACGTTGTTGCGCGGCGGCGACGGAGATTTCCAAACGCTCTTTCACCTTGGGCTGGCCGGTGAAATCAGAAAAGAGCGATGGGCGCAGCGTCACTTCGAGCGCCGCATCGGGTTTATTCAAGGTTGAAACAGGCCGTTCAGACATCGCGGGAAGGATGCGGAAAGCAGCGATACGCGCAAGGTCAAAGCGTGGGGTGGGCGGTGAAATACTCACTTCCCATCCAGGTGCGTTTTGCTAGAGTCGTCTCATGTCCCAGAACGGCGGCTTCCCTATGCCTGTCATAAGGCCGAGGAACTTTTTTTGCCGGGGCGCTTGCGTGCGGCAGGCGGGAGGAGCATTCACCCTGATCGAACTTTTAGTGGTGATCGCCATCATCGCCATTTTGGCCGCGATACTTTTGCCCGCGCTGGCAGCGGCCAAGGTGCAGGCGTATCGCATCAATTGCGTCAGCAACCAGAAACAGTTGATCACGGCGTGGACGATGTATTCCGGCGATAACAGCGAGCGCCTCGTAGTGAACGGCGGCGATTTGTCGGCCACCTCCACGAGCGCGCACCTGTGGGTTTATGGCGGCAACCACGGTTCCGCCGACACGTTGACCAATCGGCTGTATCTCGTCGGCGCGAACTACGCGCTCTTTGCCCCGCTGCTGCCAGGCGAGCGTATCTATAAATGTCCGGCGGACAAATCGCTCTGGCCATGGTGGTCGGTTTTCGGCGCGTTGAAAATGGTCGAGGAAATCCGCAGTTACTCCATGAACAGCTATTTAGGCGTGACGCCGGCGCAGGGCGCTTCACCATTTACCAATGCCAGCGGCTACTATTCCTACAAGTTTTACTTGAAAAGTTCACAAATTTCAGCCGACGGCCCAGTGAACCACTTCGTCTTCACCGACGTGAACCCCGCGAATATCTGCACGCCGGCATTCGGCGTCGATATGAGTTTGCAAAAGTGGATTCATTATCCCTCCGGCTTGCACAACCGGCGCGGCGTGCTGGCGTTTGCCGACGGCCATGTGGAGGTGCATCATTGGCTGAATCCGCTCACGATGCCAAAGCTCATCAGCGGAAGTTACATCGGTCATGGCGATAATGCTGTGGGCAATCTGGATCTCGCCTGGATCGCCGAGCGGACAACTTCAAAGAAATAATCTTCGCAATAAAGGCCAGCTCGCACTGCTGGCGATTTTCACTTTTCACAAAAAATTGGCTGGAACCCTCCGGTCGTTTCTCGCAGCCTTCTTTTCAAACACTATTATGCAAACAAGGAAATTGCTTTTTTGGGCGGTTACTTTTATCGCATCAAATTCTTTTGCCGGCGATGCGGACATCAATCTGCCACCGCTAAACGACGTCACCTTTTACAACGGTTCGCTGGGTAGCCACGCGGTTTTGTATCTCGGTCTCGTCATCTGCGCCGTGGGCGCGTTGTTCGGTTGGATGGAATATAAAAACACCCGTGCGCTGCCCGTCCATAAATCCATGCGCGACGTCTCCCACATCATTTGGGAGACGTGCAAAACGTATTTGTGGCAGCAGGGCAAATTTCTCGCCGCGCTCTGGATCCTCATCGCCGCGTGCATGATTTATTATTTCGGATTTCTCGTGCAGCACGTTGACCCCGCCACGAAACAACCGCTCTCCACCGGCCAGGTTGTCTTCACCGTCGCGGTGATTTTGGCCAGCTCGGTTTTGGGAATTCTCGGCAGCTACGGCGTCGCGTGGTTCGGCATCCGCATCAACACCATCGCCAATAGCCGCGCGGCTTTTTCGTCACTGCGCGGCAATCCACTCGCCACGCTTTTCATCCCGCTGCAAGCCGGCATGAGCATCGGCCTCCTGCTCGTCTGCGTGGAACTGACCTGCATGATTTCGATTTTGCTTTTCATCCCGCGCGAACTCGCCGGGCCGTGCTTCATCGGTTTTGCGATCGGCGAATCCCTCGGCGCAAGCGTGCTCCGCATCGGCGGCGGCATCTTCACGAAGATCGCCGACATCGGCAGCGACCTGATGAAAATTGTTTTCAATCTCCCTGAAGATGATCCGAAAAATCCCGGTGTCATCGCCGATTGCACCGGCGACAACGCGGGTGATTCCGTCGGCCCCACGGCGGACGGCTTTGAAACTTACGGCGTCACCAGCGTCGCGCTCATCACCTTTCTTGCGCTGTCGCTGACCGCGTCGCCGATTCTCTGCGGCAAACTGATCTTGTGGCTGTTCGCGATTCAAAGCCTGATGGTCGTCGCCTCGCTTGTTTCTTTTTACCTTAACAAAATTCTCGCGAACGCGCGTTACGGCGGCAAAAAGGATTTTAACTGGGAAGCCCCGCTCACCGACCTCGTGTGG
>JANYFN010000184.1 GCA_025362675.1 Limisphaerales bacterium
ATACCTCTGTCAACCCAACACAACAAAACTGTGAACACCACCCGTCCACTCACCATCCGGTCCGGTCAGCAACCAATCGCTGGCTTTACCTTGATCGAACTTTTGGTGGTCATCGCCATCATCGCGATTCTGGCGGCGATGCTTTTGCCGGCACTAGCCAGCGCGAAGAACCGCGCACAGCGGACAATCGATTTGAACAATAACCGGCAAATCATGCTCGCAGCGAATATGTATACAACGGATAGCACTGATTCGCTTCCGGGCTGCGGCTGGGGGACGACAGATCCGTGTTGGGCGCATGGAGCGAATTTAACCCCGACCGGCGGAGCGAGTAGCGGCACATTTGCCACCATGCTCAGCCAGCAGATAACTTACTTCAACGGCCAAAATCTCACCAAGCAATCCGGGCAACTATATCCCTACCTCAAGACTGAAAAAATCTTAATGTGTCCGGCGGATGTGGTGAACACTCTTTATTACCAGCGTAATATTTATTTCACCAGCTATGTATGGAATGGCGCGGTCTGCGGGTTTGGCTCGCCACCGCCCATCGGCAATACGCGAGCTGGCATTGCTCCCAAAAGCCACAAGATCACCAAGCTCAAACCAATGAGCATCTTGCAATGGGAAACGGACGAAAAAACCCCCTTCTTTTTCAACGACTGTTCCAGTTTTCCTGATGAAGGTATTTCCGGGCGTCACGGCAAAAGCGCGACGGTCGGACTGGTTGGCGGCAGCACGCAAAGCCTCAAAGTTTCCGAATGGTATAACAACACTTACGCTGGCACTGCTGGGTCAACTGGTAGCGGTATTCCGGCAACCATGTTGCCTAATCAAGTCTGGTGCAATCCGGGAACACCCGACGGAAGGCCCTGAGTTTTCAACCAAAACTTTTTTACTTTTGAATCAATATGAATTTTTTTTCCGCCCGTAAATTAGGAATCACCGCAATCGCGCTTGCCATCATTACTCCCTTAGTTGGCTGCTCCAAAAAAGTTGAAGCCCCGACCGCCCTAGCAACCCCAGTGGAAACCGCAGCGGCTCCGGTCGCCGCGCCTGTCGTCCGAGCGCAAGTCCTCCCAAGCACCGATGCAAATAAATCTTTTGCCGAGGCGGATGCCGCGTTGAAAAACAATGCTTACGATAAGGCTGCGCAAGCTCTGCTCGCAGTGCAGATGCAAAAAAATCTTTCCGAGCAGCAAGCGGCGGAAGCGAACAAACGGATGATTGGGCTGCAACGCGGCCTCGCTGATGCCATAGCCAGAGGTGATGCCAGCGCCAAGGCCGCCGCCGACTTGATACGTCAGGCGCACATGGTCCGCTGAATTAACGATCAGCATTCCAACCACGAAAATAAAGTGCCGCTCGCACCCGGCAAACTAATCACCTTCGCCGTCCTCACACTCACGCTCCGCGCCACCAGCGAATGTATCAGGCTTGATACGACCAATGCCGACGGGCATAAAAACGTCCACCAGTTTTATCGTCTCGGACACTAACGCGACGCGAGCAATAAAAAACCCGCCGAGTTCGGCGGGTTTTTTAGGGATCAGATTATTGGATTCGAGTTCTTATTCAGCTTTTCTCTTCGTGAACGTGTGCGTCGCATGACCGTAAAACGCGTCAGCACATTCCATCAAGGTTTCCGACAGCGTCGGATGCGGGTGCACCGTCATGGCGATGTCCTCAACCGTCGCGCCCATTTCGATAGCCAGCGTTGCTTCGGCGATAAGTTCGCCCGCGCCCGCGCCGCAAATGCCCACGCCGAGCACGCGATTGGTTTCCGGATCAGCAATGATTTTTGTCACGCCATCCGTGCGGTCAAATGACAGTGCACGTCCTGAAGCCGACCACGGAAATTTTGCGACCTGATGCGGAATTCCTTTTTCCTTCGCCTCGGCTTCCGTGATGCCGCACCACGCGAGTTCGGGGTCGGTGAAGACCACCGCAGGAATGACGCTCGCAAAAGACACTTCCTCGCCGTGAATGTTTTCGACGGCGTTGCGCGCTTCTTTGTGCGCTTTGTGCGCGAGCATAATGCCGCCGGCGATATCGCCAATCGCGTAAATGCTCGGATCGTCGGTCTGTTGTTGCGGATTAATTTTTACAAAGCCTTTTTCGTCGAGCTGCACTTTGGTATTTTGCAAGCCAAGGTCAGCGCTGTTGGGAACGCGCCCCACGGAAACCAAGACGCGGTCGTAAAGCTCGGCCAGTTTTTCCGAGTTGTATTCAGATTCCACTTTAATCTGTTTACCAACGGTCGCCATTTTGGTGACGCGGGCTTTCAGACGAATTTCTTTAAAACACTTTTTGGCGTTCGCGACGACGGGCCGCGCGAGATCGGCGTCCGCACCAGCGAGAATCGCGTCGAGCGCCTCGACCATCGTGATCTTGCTGCCGAGCGCAGAGTAAACAAAACCCAATTCCATGCCGATATAGCCGCCGCCGACGATGAGCAAGTTTTCGGGAATGTCCGTTACTTCGAGCGCTTCGGTGGAGGTCATCACGCGCGGGTTGCCGAGGTCAAACGCCTTCGGCATCGCGGGCTTGGAACCGACGGCGAGAATCGCTTTTTCGTATTCCACGAACTGCTGGCCTTCCGCTGTCTCGACCCGCAACTTGTTCGAGCCTTCAAAATAAGCACGGCCCGTGATGACCGTCACGCCGCGCATCTTGGCGAGCGTCGCCACGCCCCCGGCGAGTTTTTCGATAATGGATTGCTTCCACGTCCGCAGCAAATCGAGGTCAATCTTCGGCTCCGTGAACGTGATGCCGCGATGCGCCGACTCGCGCGAATTCACAATCTGATGCGTCGCGTAAAGCAACGCCTTCGACGGGATGCAACCCGAGTTCAAACACACGCCGCCGAGCCGTTTCTCGCGCTCGATGAGGATGACTTTCATACCCAAGTCCGCCGCGTAAAAGGCGGCGGCATATCCGCCAGGGCCGGCGCCGACGACCACAATCTCTGTTTTGATCGAATCCATAGAAATTAATTAAATTTTAACGACTGCTTCGTCGAAGTTTTCAAAAGCTTTCACCAAATCAACCGTGAATCGCGCGGCACTCCCGCCGTCCACCACGCGATGATCGTAGCTCAACGCAATCGGCGTGAGCAGACGCGCCTCGATTTTTCCATCGCGCACCACCGGCTTCAGCGCGCCCCGGCCGAGACCGAGAATCGCGACTTCCGGTAAATTCACAATCGGCGTGAAATGTCCGCCACCGATCGCACCTTGGTTGGAGATCGTGAACGTGCCGCCTTTCATTTCGTCGGCGGAGATTTTCCGGTCGCGCGCTTTCGCCGCAAGCATTTCCAATTCCTTCGCGAGGTCGAACATGGATTTCTTATCCACGTCACGGATGACGGGAACCATCAAGCCCTGCTCCGTGTCCACCGCGATGCCAAGGTGAACGTATTCTTTGATGATGATTTCGTTCGCCACTTCGTCGAGGCTTGAATTGAAAATCGGATGTTGTTTCAACGTCGCCGCGACCGCTTTCAATACAAAAGGCGTGAGCGTGAGCTTGATGCCTTTGGCCTCGTAAGCCGCGCCGTATTTCTTGCGCAACTCGCCGAGCTTCGTGAAATCAATGTCATCGAACTGCGTCACGCGCACCACGCTGCTCCAGCTCTCGCTCATGCGGCGGGAAATAACTTTCCGCAGCGGCGACATCGGCTTCTTCAAGATTGGACCGAACTGCGCGAAATCAATTTGCACCGGCGCGGGCTTGGCCGGAGCGACTTCGGCCTTGGCCACGGCTGGCCGCAACGCGGCGCGAATCAAACGTTGGATGTATTGTTGCACATCCGCCGCGATGATGCGCCCGCCGGACTCGCTCCCCACGATCTTGTGCAGATCAATGCCAAAATCTTTCGCCGCGCGCCGAATGGAAGGCGAGGCCACGGGATTTTCATTCACGATTTCATCCGCTGATTCCTCGATCGGTTCTTCCTCCGCCTCAACGACGACGGCTTTTGGCGCGACTTTCTTCGCCGCCGGTTTAGCAGCGGGCGCTGCCGCCGGAGCAACGGAAGCCGGAGCTGAAGCGCCGCCCGCGACCGACAAGATTTTTGCGCCCACAGTGATGCGGTCGCCGACTTTGATGAATATTTTTTCCACCACGCCAGCGGCGGTAGAAGGAATTGAAGCCACGGCCTTTTCGTTTTCCAGCTCCATGATGGCCTGGCCATTGGCGATGACATCGCCCTCTTTCACGAAAATGCCGACCACGACGCCGTTATCAGCGCCCTCGCCCAATTTGGGAAGTTTTACGTCCATAAATTTGAACGCACAGATTGCCGAATCAACGCCGCGCTTTCCAGAAAATAAAATTTTGTTTTCCGTTGCGACCCAAACCGTGCGCCAGCGAATCGCGAAGCTCCCTACGCCAGCAGTTCACTTCGGACGCGTCGCGTGGTCTTGCATCCACGTGATGTCCGGGTTGTTTGGCGAAGCGAAGATGTCTCTCACCAAGCCGCCTGGCACCAACGGCGGTGTCGTGCGCGCGTCCCGCCACTTATGGATTTCCGAATGACCGTCCGCGAAGGAGTAACCGCAAGATCCGTTGTGATAAAACCCCGGCAAATCCCAGAACACATACGATTCCGGGTTGCTCGAATAGCCCGACATGTTCACGCACAAGTTCCCCATATCAATACTATCCTCCCGCATGTCGAGGAATACAAAAGCCTTCACCGGCGTGATGTCATTGAGGTCGGCAAACTTCCGGTAGATATGGAAATTACTGATCTGCGGCCCCCAGTTGCCATCCGTGCCGCCCCAGCCGCCGAGATAAAGGTTCATCGACATGCTCCGCACCCGGGGCATGGCCACCCCATCGACGGTCACCTTTGAATAATCGGAGGGACATTTCCAGATTGCCAGGCTCTTACCGCAATACGGCCACAGCGGACTCTTGGTGATGTTCTCATTCGGATCCCAGTTCGACCGATTGTTGGGATTGAAGTCCAGCGTGCCCGTCACCCACGTAAAAGGCGCCGTGGCATCATACGTCGCCTGAGTATTCGGGTTCTCACTCGCGAAAACAATCTGATCCTGATTATCCTCCGAATACATCCGCCACGCCAACCCGAGGCTGCGATGATTATTCATGCAGTAAATACCCTGCGCCTTCTGCTTCGCCTTCGTCAACGTGGGCAACAACATCGCCGCGAGGATCGCGATGATCCCCACGACCACCAGCAATTCAATCAATGTGAAGCCTGCGGAAGCCGACCTAAACGCATTTTTCATGAGAGTGGATTTGGAAATGAACGCAATCTCCACCCACTAACCTCTCACGTCAAATGGCTTCTTGCCCACCAACCCAACCCACTCCGACGCGCACCATTATTTAGGGATCGGCCCCTCCTTTTTCGACACCGGCCGCTTCCGTTCACTCTTGCGCCCGCCCCCGCCCTTCTCGTATTCGCTACTATCCTTGCCGTATCTCAACCCAGTCCCGGAGAGCATAGACTCCGAGAACGTATTCAGCGCCCGCTCCGCCGCTTGCAAGTCATTTAACTCCCCATCTAATACCGAGAGCGTGGCGTTATACACCGCCAGCTTGCCCGTCGTCGGCGTATCAATGGCCAATACGGCCGCATTGTAGGCCACCAACGTAAAACCATTCCCCAAGTCCAGCGTCGGACTAATAGAGGCGAGCGCAGCGGCGCGTAGAGCGGCTTTTCGGCGACAGGAGAAGTGCGTTTGATACGGGCCATGGGAATATCCTTGAGTTAATTGTTTGGGAACGGTTAAAGAATAGCTACCTCCCAACATAAGTTAATAGAAATAGCTCTCCGACTTATAACTACTTACAGATACAACTTACCGGCTTACAATATCAACTTATCTCAAGATATTACCAACCTTATAAAATATTTTGCCAACCAATAACCTTGCAGCGTGAACCCGGCGGAAGACATTGCCACCACATAATCTTGCAAAGTGAACTTAATGAAGGATTCTGCCAACCGCCATTCAAGCAGCGCTTTTCACCAATCAAATTCCACGAACTATTTGGTCTCCAACACTAAGCCGGTGAAAGATTAGTGATTCGCGTTATTTCGCTTTGTCTTGGAACAACCTGATCACACCATCCGTGATATCAATCGCCTCGCCTGAATGGCTGTAAAGCACGGCCGAGCGGTTATAAACAGCCTCACTTGCATCTACCACCAGATCAAAACGGTCCTTCGCATATTCAGCCACCAGCTTTTCGGGTTTGTATTGGTCGCTTATTTGCGAGTAAAGCCGGTTGCGACGTTCCAGAATATCGGCAATGGGTGCCTTGGCTGCTTCCACCTTTTCCGTCAATGCCTGATATTCTTTATCCGATTCAGGAGTGTTCACCGGACCGTTCGGCATCATGCCCGGAAAGCGATGTTGCGACATCCGTTTCTGCATCTGATCAGCATACAATTTCTCATAGTTGCGGACTTGCTCAGCCTGCTCCGGGGTCAACGTCTCTTTACTCTTGGCTTCCTCGGTTTTGGCACGCGTCCATTCAGAAATGGCGGATTCAATTTGGCGTTTATTCACCGTAGCCCAACGAACGGGCTGGTTTTGGTGCGCGGCGAGATCAGTTTTTACGTTTTCTAGTTGGGCTTTGAGGCCATCGAGTTTACTCAAGGCCTCGCGGCCAGCTTCATCTTGTTTGCCGCAACCGACAAATAAAAGACAGGGCACTAATAATAGAATCGGCTTCATAGGTTGATGAGTTTTGATTGATGTTGCTGCAATTTATTCTTTCCCGCTTCAAATCTCGGACTCTCGAACAGCCACTGCGTTCAAACCGGCAACAATTTTATCTGCTCGTTTTCCATCGTCGCGGCTTCACCGAGGGTTTGCGTCTCCTTGCGACGACGTTCGATGATATGCTTATCGAGCATTGAATCGTATGGCACAGGATAATTGCCGTCGTAACAGGCCATACAGAAGTTCTCCTTCGGTTGTTTCGTGGCGGCTACCATTCCAGCTTCCGAGAGATAATGCAGGGAATCAGCGTTCAAATATTTTCTGATCTCATCCACGGTATTGTTCGCGGCCATGAGCTTGCTGCGATCGGGAAAATCAATGCCATACACGCACGGATGCTGATGCGGCGGGCAACTGACGGCGACGTGAACCTCTTTGGCGCCCGCGTCTTTTAAAGTCTTCACTCGTGAGCGACACGTCGTTCCGCGCACGATGGAGTCGTCCACGATGATGACACTTTTGCCCTTCACGAGCGACTCGATGAGGTTGAGTTTCACGCGCACATTCGCATCGCGGATGAGTTGCGTGGGCTGGAGAAAGCTGCGTCCGACGTAATGGTTGCGGATGAACGCCATCTCGTAGGGGATGCCGGATTCTTCGGCGTAACCCATCGCCGCGCACACGCCGCTGTCGGGCACGGGGATGACGAGATCGGCTTTGACGTTGTGTTCGCGAGCGAGTTGGCGGCCCATTTCTTTGCGGACTTCATAGACGCTGTGATCTTGGATGACGCTGTCGGGCCGCGCGAAGTAAACATACTCGAAGATGCAGAACGCTTTCTTGTGGTGTTCGGGAAATGCCTGGATGCTGGTGAGACCTTTTTCGTTAATGATGACAATTTCACCCGGCGCGACGTCGCGAACAAAACGCGCGTGGATCAAATCAAACGCGGTGGTCTCGCTGGAAAGCACATAGGCACCCTCGGCCGTTTTGCCGATGGAGAGTGGACGAAAGCCATGCGGATCGCGCGCGCCGATCATCTCTTTCTCGGTCATTATCACCAATGAATAAGCGCCTTCGATGCGGCGCAAGGTTTGGACAAGGGAATTGGTGACGCCGCCCAACTCGGGTTGCGCGAGCATCATGATGATGATCTCACTATCCACCGTGGTCTGAAAAACGAGGCCGCGCGTTTCGAGTTCATCGCGGAGCTGCGCGGCATTGGTGAGGTTGCCATTGTGCGCGACGGCGATTTGACCGCGCGCGCAATCCACCGTGAGCGGCTGGGCGTTGCGGAGATTTGAGGAGCCCGTGGTGGAATAACGGGTGTGGCCGATGGCGCGGTCGCCGACCAGCTCGTGCAAGATTTTCGGGTCAGCAAAGATCTGCGGAACCAACCCCATGCCGTGATGTTTGAAGAATTTGCCATCGTGACAGGTGACAATGCCAGCGCTTTCCTGCCCGCGATGTTGCAGGGCGTAAAGGCCGAAGTAAGCGAGCTCGGCAGCATTCGGATGACCGAAGATACCGAAGACTCCGCAGTAGTGTTTGGGGTAATGTTTGTTTTGCATCGCGCGCGTCACCTGATTTTTGCAGAGCAAAACGCGCCGCGCAAGTGGGAATGAATTGGACCGCAAAATCACCGGGTTTACGACGCAAAGCCAGATGCGTTCAATATTTTTCTTGGAAAACTCTTTTGACCCTGCGCCACTGCGAATCTACGCTGCTGCCATGCGTGGCAATTTGGCGAAAGCGTTTGACGTGGCGAACACACAGGTGTTTCGCCGCGCCGCCTTGCCCAAATCCTACACAGACATCATCGGGCGCTTGCTGTTCCGGTTTTTGTTGAACGTGCAGGGGCTTGGCGCGTTCGCGCTCATCACGCTCGGCGTCATCGTGAAAAAATTCAGCATCGCGCACTCGGTCATTCAGCCGCGGGTGCGGGCTGAAATCTCCCGCGCCGGCGTCGCGCTGATGCCGATGTTCATTTTCATTTCGCTCGCGTTGGGCTTCGTCGTCGTCGGCCAGACCGTTTCCGCGCTCGCGAAGTTCGGACAAATCAGTTACCTCGGCACGACCATGGTGATCGTCATCGTGCGCGAACTCGGCCCGCTGCTTGCGGCGATGCTCGTGCTCGCCCGCGTCGGCACCGCGCACGTCATCGAACTCGGCACCGCGCGCGCGCTTGGCGAAGTGGAAGCGCTCGAAGCGCTCGGCATTGACCCCGTGCATTACCTCATCGTGCCGCGCGTCATCGGCACGGCGCTGGGAATTTTTTCCCTGACGATTTATCTCATCATCGGCGCGCTCGTGAGCGGCTATCTCTTCGCGTTCTTGCAGGAGGTGCCGCTGACGCCAGGCGATTATTTCAAACAAATCGCCGAAGCACTCAACTGGCTAGACTTCGTTTTGCTCGCGCTGAAAACCACCGCGTTCGGATTTTTCATCGCCATCGTGACGTGTTATCACGGCCTTGCAGAACCGTTGCGGCTCGAAGACGTCTCGCGCGTGGCCGTGCGCGCGGTGACGCAGGGCGTCGTGGTCTGCGTGCTGGTAGATGCGATTTTCATCGTGCTGTATTTGCTGACGTGACTGAAACCGATTTCAATCCCGCCGTCATCGAAATGCGCAGCGCGCACATCGCCTCGTTACGCGATGCGGCGTTCACCGTCGTCGCGGATGTGGACTGGACGGTGCTGCCCGGCGAATTCTGGGTCGTAGCGGGCCAGCAACATTCCGGCAAAAGCGATTTGCTGATGCACGCCGCCGGGTTGATGACGCCGGCTCGGGGCAGTTGCAACGTGTTCGGTTGTGACACGAAAAATTTTGGCGAGGCGCAAATCGCCGAACGTCTCCGCATCGGCTTTGTTTTCTCCGGCGGCAAATTATTTAATCAGCTCACGCTCGCCGAGAACATCGCCCTGCCCTTGCGTTACCAAAAAAATCTTTCAGAAGTCGAGACCGATAGCAAAGTGCAGACGTTCCTGGAATTATTTGAACTCACGCCGTTCGCCAACGCTGCGCCCTCCAGCGTGGCGGTGAACTGGCGGCAGCGTGCCGCCCTCGCGCGCGCCTTGATTTTACAGCCCGAATTGCTGCTGCTCGACAATCCGCTCGCCGGCCTCGGCGGACGCCACCGCCAATGGCTCTTGGATTTTCTCAATCAACTGTGGACCGGCCATCCTGCGTTCGGCGGATTGAAAATGACCATTGTCGTGACCGCCGATGATCTGCGTCCGTGGCGCAACCCGCAGAGAAAATTTGCCGTGCTGGATGAAAAGATTTTTTCCATCGTCGGCTCGTGGAGCAATCTGGCGGAGTCCCGCGAGCACATCGTAAAAGAATTGCTGGCTGGGACGGATAGCGTAACACTCTGACAAAATATATTTATGCCGTTGCAAGATTTGACCCCGCAGCTCCGCACGCGCCTCAACAAAGTCGAGCGCGGCGTGGGTTGGTTTGTGTTTCTCGCCGCCGCGCTGCTCCTGTTTGGTTTTGGCTACTACATTTATCACACCGCCGAAAACAAAGGCTGGTTCAAGACCAAGGCTAAATTCAAAACGTATCTCCTGACTTCCACCGGCTTGAAGGTCGGCGACCCGGTGCTATTGATGGGTTCGCCCGTCGGCGAAATCACCAAGGTTGCGCCCATGCCACCGGGCGACGTTCATAATGTATTAGTCGAATTCGAAGTGGCCGTTCCGGATTTTCGCTACATTCGTTCCCGTGGTTCCTTGGTGAAAATCAATACCAGCGTGCTGGGTCAAAGCCAGTTTGAAGTCACGCGCGGCAGTAATGACAGCTTTGCGATGTGCCTCACGCAGCCGATCAGTCACAAGACCATTGACGAACTGAAACAATTGGTCGTCGCCGAACCGGGTCAATGGCAACTCTCGCAATTTGTTTTTGACGCCCAATCAAACGTCGTTTTTGCACCATATCAGCCTTATGACGGAGGTTTGACGCTCACCAATCTAGAACTTCTAGCGACGCTGAATTTGGAATCGAACTCCATTTACGCTTTCAACAACCAGTCAAAAAGTCGCAAACACATCGTCGCCACTTGGCATGAAGATTTGAAGCGGTATGATTTTTATAACCACGAAAAAGATTCGCCGGTGGAGTTAGCGGCGCTGGATTCCGTTCCCGTGGCCGAACGTTTGGAAAAAATCCTGAACCAAGTCGAGACCGCGCTGCCAAACATTCTCGTCATCACCAATAAATTATTCACCGTCCTCGACCGCGCGGCGGAGGCCACTTCCAATTTGAATATCGCCGTCACCGCCGCCCAACCGATGCTCACCAACTTCACCTTCATCAGCGAAAATTTACGTGCGCCGGGTGGCTTGAGCGTCTGGGCGCTCGGCACCAACGGCGATGCGCAAATCCAAACGGCCCTCACGAACGTCAACCAACTCATCGTGGGCGTGAACACGAATCTCGACGAACTCACTCGCGAGATCGGGTTTACTTTGGAAAACGTCGCGGCCATCACCAGTAATTTGAATGTGCAGGTGCGTGCCAACTCAAATATGCTCGGAGGGATTTCCAAGACGGTGATGGACGCGGATGATCTGATGCAAGGATTGAAACGCCACTGGCTGCTGCGCTCGGCGTTCAAGACCAAGCCGACGAATTCGCCGCCGACAAAAGCAAGGTGACTCAAGCCTCACCTCGGCGGCGGCGAATCGCCGGATAAATTAGTTGGCCAACAGACAGACCAGCCCGAGGAACGAAGCCATGAACGTGGCGACGAGCACGCCATCAATCCAATTAAACTTTTCAGTTTGGGCGATCAGATTCGCCTTCATGGCCACCGGATCCACGCTGCTGTATCCCCGCGTTATGAACGATGTATTTGTCATGCCAGCTATTTAGCAAAAGGCGGGCCAAGGGATTTTGCGCTGAAAGCGGAGGCGAAGTGTCGCAAATCAAAACAGAAGCGTCCAAATCCGTCCCGTGTCAGGACACTTTTGGCGGCAGCGCAAATTTTGCCAAGCCTCGCAGAGGCGGATTGAAAATAGCCCGGCGTTTCACCGCCGGGAATTAAGTTGCATAAACCTCAAGTCCCAATGGGACAACTGAATTGCACGCAATTTTTGAATAAATTTTCAACCGTCCCTGCGGGGCTCAGGGTTAAAATTGACAAACCCGGCGTTGAAACGCCGGGCTATTTCCAAGTCGTCCCTGGCGGGACAGTGAGGAAGGCATGTTCTTGGAGAGTTTTTACCCCCCATTACCCATCATCCGGCGCAGACGGTTCACCATGCGTTCGGCGAAACGTTCGTAGGGCAGTAGCGTGCGACCATGGATGATGAGTTCATCAATCGTCGCCAGCGACATCGCAAAATCAAAATCGTGCAAGGTGTGGTTGCGCTTCATGCGGCGCACCCAGCGGGCCAGGTCGGTGACTTCCTCGATGTCACCCGCGCGGCCGGGCCGGAAAGAAATTCCCCAGTCATCGTGGCGCTCAAATCCGTCGCGCGCCGATTTTTCCTCGAACCACGGATCGCATAGCAGAATGCTCACGGACTGTCCGTTCGCCGTGCCAAGCCGGTAGAAAACAACGCGCGCATTCGTGGCCGCAAAATGGTCGTAAGCAATGGCCAGCGCGTCCTCATCCGGCGGCGTGAATTTGGTCTGAAATCCGACGCGGAATTTTCCAGGCAACGCATCCGAGGCCTCGATGCAGAGGTTCTCAGAAAAAATCCAGAGCGAGGCGGCAGGAAGATTATTTTTCTTCAGGCAGGTCTGCCAGGCAGCCAACGCGGCGTGTAGCGTCGGTCGGTCGAACTGGGTGTTCGCGGGATTTGAGTTCTGGCATGCCATGTTATTTTTGCTGACTGCGGAACCATTCTACAAACATCGGGATGCCTTTTTCAACCTTCACTTTTGGCGAATACCCCAGCATTCGCTGCGCTTTGGAAATATCGGCGAAGGTCAGCGGCACATCGCCGGGCTGCAAGGGTTGACGGTCAATGATCGCTTTTTTGCCGAGCGCATTTTCGATGAGCGCGATGAGTTCGGAGAGTTTCACCGTCTGCGATTCGCCAAGGTTGAAGATTTCAAAACCAAATTCTTTCTGCGTGCAGGCGAGAATTCCCTCCAAGATGTCGCTGATAAAAGTGTGGTCGCGCGCGGTGCTACCATCGCCAAAAACAGGAATGGGTTTGCCAGCGTCAATGAGCTTCGTGAATTTGTGGATCGCGAGATCGGGCCGTTGTCGCGGGCCATACACGGTGAAGAAGCGGAGCATCGCGACATCCATTTTGTAGAGGTGATGATAGACGTGGCCGAGCGCTTCGCCCGCGAGTTTGCTGGCAGCGTAAGGCGAGACGGCGGAAAAAATCGGATCACTTTCGCTGAACGGCACCTTGGCATTCACGCCATACACGGACGAGGACGACGCGATGGTGATTTTCCTTACGCCCGTTTTGCGCGCGGCTTCGAGAATATTCACGCTGCCTTCGACATTCACGCGCTGATACAGGGCGGGTTGTTCCAGACTCGGCCGCACGCCCGCACGCGCGGCCAGGTGAATGACTTGATCGAATTTCGCGGCGGAGAAAATTTCATTCACCGCGTCGGCATCGCAAAGGTCGCCGTGGAAAAATTCAAACGGTTTGGCGAGAGCTTGGATGGCACGGAGATTGGCGCGTTTGATCTGCGGATCGTAAAAATCGTTCAACTCATCGAACGCCCAGACGCTGTGACCGTCGTGCAACAGACGCTCGCAAACGTGCGAACCGATGAAACCGGCACCGCCGGTGACGAGAAAATTCATGGGGCAAAGCTAAACGGACGGGGCGAGGGTGTCGAGCGTGCGGACAAACACAATTTTCCCAACCACAAAAAACTAATTGTTATGGGTGTAAAAAATTTGAATTCGCATTAGCAACCGGCGGTAACGGCGAAGTCAAAATTACCAATAGTTCGGCTTTCTCGTTCCGGGAGGAACACCCGGAATATGTCTGCAATAATGATATCGTTTGCGTCTGGCCGCGTTTATCTTGTCTCGGTTGTTGGCTCGGTATGCTTTTTTTTGCCATCGCTGCTTGTCAGATTTAGACACGATAACTGGTGGCGGCGCGACCAAAAGGGCAGCAGGTGGTTGATGAGGCGGCTGATAAAGGTGAGAATGGGTGGGCGTGCTATATTCCGAAACCAGCGCCGCGCTCCGGCCTTGCTTGGCATCAAATGACCCCATCGGCTCACAAATCGTTTTCCAGATTTTTTTAGAAAACTCACTTCCTGCGATTGTTGCATCCTGCTCTTGAGCGTCAATTCCTTTTTGCACTAGCCCGCAAAGCTGAACAGCTTTGTCATTTCATTCATGGATGGGTGTCTTACCTGTCGAGCGAAATTCTGCCTCCGCCCGTCGCGGAGCAGCCAAATTGCTTCGCGCACAGCCGCGCTCCAGTGCGGCAATTTCTTATTCACCCGCACGCGCATCCGTGTATCCTTGCCGCACCATCATGAATACAGAATCGTTTCTCCAACAACAGCTCGTCTGCGTCGCGGTCATTGATAAAGTGGATGACGCGGTGCCGCTCGCGGAGGCGCTGCTCGCGGGCGGATTGAATTGCATCGAGGTCACATTCCGCACGGCGGGCGCAGCGGAAAGCATCGCGCGTATCCGCAAAGCGTTGCCGAACGCGGTCGTCGGCGCGGGCACATTACTCACGCCCGATAACGTCAAAGCGGCGGTGGATGCGGGCGCGCAATTCGGCGTGTCGCCGGGCTTGAGCGAAGCCGTTTCGCGGGCGGCACAGGAAAAAAAATTCCCGCTGTTTCCCGGCGTCATCACGCCCTCGGAAATCATGCGCGCATTGGAACTCGGTTGGAAGCACTTGAAGTTTTTCCCGGCGGAAACCTTCGGCGGCGTGAATGCGCTCAAGGCACTCGCGGGACCGTTCGGTCACACGGGCGTAAAATTTATTCCCACCGGCGGCATCACGGCGGCAACGCTGCCAAATTATTTGGCGGTGCCGCAAGTCGCAGCGATCGGAGGTTCATGGATGGCGGAGAAAAAATTGATCGCGGAAAAAAACTGGAAACAAATCACCGCGCTCACGGCGGAAGCGATGAAAGTCATCGCGACGGCGCAAACGAAATGATTCTCAACCGCTAATCTTCGCTCATCGGCGCTAATTTTTTCATCAGCGAAGATGCACGTTTTTTTGTGGTTCATTTATGATGAACACGGTGAACTCCCACTTACGCGAATGGCTGAACACAGGCCTCGGATTCTTCTATCCGAACGTCTGCCAGATCTGCCAGATCGGGTGCGCGACGGAACGCGAGGGCTACGTTTGCGCCGAGTGCTGGAAGCAGGTGCGCTTCATCCGCTCGCCGTTCTGCGACCGTTGCGGACTGCCCTTTCAAGGTGATCTCACGACGAAATTTGAGTGCACCAATTGCCGCGAGTTGGAATTACATTTTTCATCCGCGCGTTCCGCGGTCGTCGCCAAGACCGTGGTGCTTGAAGTCATTCACCGCTTCAAATATTCGCACGCGCTCTGGTTTGAAAATTTTTTAGCCGACCTCTTGATCCGGGAAGCCGCCCCTGCCCTGCGCAGTCAACATTGGGACGCGCTCGTGCCAGTGCCGCTGCATCCAAAAAAGTTTCGCGAGCGCGAATTTAATCAGGCGGAAATTTTGGCGCGGCGGCTCGGAGCCGCCACGAACATTTCCGTCGATACCAGTTTGCTCCAGCGGGTTGTCCCCACTTTGACCCAGACTTTTCTCTCCCGGGAACAGCGGGCAAGCAACATGACGAATGCATTTGCGGCGGCGGCGGGAAGCGCGGTCGGCAAAAAATTTATTATCGTGGACGATGTGTTCACCACCGGTGCCACGACCAGTGCGTGTGCGAAAGCGTTGCGCGCGGCCGGCGCGATGGAGGTCGCCGTCTGGACGGTTGCACGCGGCTTGTGAGTTGGTTATCCTACGATCGAATGGATACCACGCAGTTTCTCAAGAAAACGATTGATGGCGTCACGCAGATCGAACCGGCTTTGACGCCCCCGCCGATGGAAGGCACGCACCCGGCGTTTGCCAAGAAACCCAAATTGGGTAGCAGCCACTCGAAGACCAAGAAGCGCGAAATTCCCGAAGGATTATGGACGAAATGTCCATCCTGCGAATCCATGATTTTCGACAAGGAACTGGATGAAAATCTAAAGGTTTGCCCGAAATGTCAGCATCACTTTCCCATCGGCTCGCGCGAACGCGTGCATTCGCTGGTCGAGACTTGCACCTTTGAGGAAATGGATGCGGAGATGACGAGCGTGGACATTCTAAAATTCGCTGCTTACAAATCCAAACTCGACCGCGACCGCAAAGCGACGACGCTCAAAGATGCGGTCATCACCGGCATCGGCAAAATCGGTTCGCATCGCGTCGCGCTCGGCGTGATGGATTTTTCATTCATGGGCGGATCCATGGGTTCAGTTGTCGGCGAAAAATTAACACGCCTCATCGAGCGCGGGACAGAAGGCAACTGGCCGGTCATCATCATTTCCACCAGCGGTGGCGCGCGCATGCAGGAAGGTTGCATGAGCCTGATGCAGATGGCGAAAACCTCGGGCGCGCTCGCCTACCATGCGCAACATCGCGTGCCCTACATCAGCGTTTTGACCAACAACAGCTATGGTGGCGTGATGGCGAGCTATGCTGCGCTCGGCGATTTGATCGTGGCGGAACCAGAGGCGATGATCGGTTTTGCCGGGCCGCGCGTCATCAAAGACACGACGCACGCGGAGTTGCCGCCGGGATTTCAAACCTCGGAATTTCTGCTCGAACACGGTCTGATTGATTCCATCGTGCCGCGCAAAGATCTCAAGGAACGGCTCGTGAAATATCTGGAGTTTTTCACCGCCGGCCATCGTTATCGCAAGGCGTAAGAATTTGAAGGTGATTCAATTCGCCTTGCCGCCATTGGGTTTTGTCACGGGACGCGCGACGTTTTTCAAACGTTCGCGCACCATGTCGGCGCGGATCAAATCACGTTCTTCAGCGGTGAGTTTATCAGACACCTGGCGTTGCAAATGCGCGGGCTGCGTCACCAGAAATAATTCATCCACCAGCGTGCGCTGCGTGTTCGGAAATAATCCCATGTCCACGCCGAGGCGCATCAGGGAAAGTTGATTCATCGTTTCCTTCGATGAAATCCGGTGGGCGTTCGCGAGCACGCCATAAGCGCGGCCAATGTGATCCAGCACCACTTTCGCTTTTTTTTCCAACAACCGTTCGCGCGCGTTTTGTTCGTGCTCGATGATCTGCGCGAGAACTTTTTCCAAGCGTTCCACAATGACGGTTTCACTTTCGCCGAGCGTCATCTGATTCGAAACCTGAAAAACATTTCCCAGCGCCTCGGTGCCTTCACCGTAAAGTCCGCGCACGGCGAGGCCGAGTTTGTTGACAGATTGAATGATCGGATTGATCTGCTCATCGAGCACGCAGCCGGGCAAATGCAACATCGCGCTGACGCGAATGCCGGTGCCAAGATTTGTCGGACACGCGGTGAGATAGCCAAGGTCGTTGTCGAAGGCGAAATCGATTTTTTTCTCTAACTCAGAATCAAAACGGTCAATCGCCTGCCAGGCCTCGCGAAGCTGAAAACCGGGGCGCAGCGCCTGCATCCGCAAGTGATCTTCTTCATTGATCATGACGCAAAACGATTCTTCGCGGTTCAACACGATGCCGCTGCCGACGCTTTTCGCGGCGTGTTCGCGGCTGATGAGATGGCGTTCGACGAGGATTTGTTTGTCCGCCGGGGCCAAGTTATCCATCGCCTCGCTGAAGGAATCAGACATTTCCGGCATGGAACTCACAGCGGGCATGACGGTTTCCAAAACTTTCACGCGCTCATTTTTTTTGGCCCAACCGGGAAACGCGAGGCCGCGTATATTCCGCGCGAGGCGGACGCGGCTGGACATCACGATGCGATCGTGCGGGCCGTGTTGCTGCGTCGCTTCGGCGGGCGAAATGAGAAAAGCATGCAGATCGTTCATCGCGTCACCTTGCTGGTAGCGCCACTGTTGAGCACTTTGATTTCATCACGCAATTTTGCGCACAACTCGAAGTCCTCGGCGGCAATGGCTTTGTCGAGCTTAGTCTGGAGAGTTTTCAAACGGTCAACATTGTCGCGTGTTTTGCGCAAGGCTTCGGGAGCTTTGCCGATATGCCGGGTGCCTTTGTGCATCGTCTTGAGCAGTCCGGACAACCCCTCGGAAAAAGTGCGATAACATTCTGGGCAGCCGAGCCGACCGGACTTCTTGAAATCAGTCTGCGAAAATCCGCAGCGCGGGCATTTCAACTGCACGCCCGCCGCCGCCGCGTCAATCTCCTGCGACGCGCCGAGGCCGAGCATGAGATCCGCCATCGCAAAACTCGGGTCGTTGATACCCTTGGATTTCGCGCACTCTTCACACATATCCAGCTTCTGCATCTTTTCGCCCACGATCTGGGTGAAATGCACGGTCGCCGGTTTTTCTTTGCACACACAGCACTGCATAAAATAATAATTAAATCTGGGATGAACCCACTGGTTTCGCTCACCATTCAATACAACTTCCGGCATGAAATTGCAAAAAGAATGAACCCACCCGCAACGGCGCCCTTCCTTATGTCGGCAGATTTTTCCATTTGAAAAGCTCGTCTCCGTGAGAATCCGCCGGGAACAGTAAAGAAATTCGCCGTTTGGCCGATAACCAGCGGAGACATGCAGCGCATCTTATTTGTAGAAGACAATGAAGTGCTCCGACAGCTTTACGGCATGATGTTGCCGAAAAGTTCCGGGTTGTGGGAAACCGCGCTCGCGGCGGACGGCGAAACCGCGCTCACGTTGATGGAACAGCAAAGCTTCGATGTGGTCGTGACGGATTTCAACATGCCGGGGATCAATGGCGTCGAACTCGTTCACCGGGTGCGCAAATTGTATCCCGCGATGTCGCGCATCATCATTTCCGGCATCGGCAACCAAAAGCAAATCGCTGAGGCACTGGGCGAGACGCATCAATTCATCCCCAAGCCGTTTGATGTCAAAACACTCAAGGCCACGCTCTCGCGCATTCACGCGTTGAACGATTATCTGTCCGATGACAAATTGCGCGCGCTCGTCGGCCGCATGGGAGCCATGCCCAGTTTTCCCGCCGTCTACCTGGAAATCATGAAGCTGATGAACATGCCCACGAGCAACATCAGCGACGTCGCCGAACTTATCGCCCAAGATCCCAGCATGTCGGCAAAAATGTTGCAAGTGGTCAACTCGGCGGCGATTGGATTGCCACAAGCGGTGCATAGCCCGTTTGAAGCCGTGCAACAACTCGGCATGAATACCGTTCGTTCGCTCGCCCTTTCCGCCCACGTATTTGAAAAATTTGAAAAGCGACCGGCGAAAAATTTTTCCGCCAAGGCGCTGTGGGAACATCTCATGGCCACCGCGCTCCTCGCCCGAAAAATCATGGAGCTCGAAGGCGGTTCGGAAGCGGACATCGAGGACGCCTACACCGCCGGCATGCTGCACGATATTGGTAAGCTGATGCTCGCGGATAATTTACCGGCAGAATTTCAGAAGGCGATGCAGTTGGCCAACGGTCAGAAAATTCCTCAACACGTCGCCGAGCAAGAAATATTTTCCGCGAATCATGCTGGCATCGCCGCGTATCTAATGGGGCTCTGGGGACTTTCGGCACCAATTGTCGAAGCCGTGGCGCTGCATCACACGCCCGAAAAAACCGAATTGCTGGAGCCGTCGCCGCTCATGGCGGTTCACGTTGCAAACGCCTTGGCGATGACTAAACCGAACGGAAAAATTCCCGAAATCACCAAACCGTTGAACCTGGAATACCTCGAAAAAATCGGCATGGTGGATCGGCTAGACACGTGGAAACAACTGGCCGCCATGCCGCCGATCCAACGAAATTTCGATTGATGAGACGTATCTAAAATCGAACGTAAGGAAACCTTTTATCTGTGGGTTATCACTGCTTGGGAGTGAATTCAAACGTTTGCCACTCGCGCAACATCGCCTCCACCTCCATGAGCGTTCCAAGCGGCACCAGCATCCGATAACTGTAATCGCCACCCCGCAAACCGGAAGCCTTCCGCACGCGAAATACGCTATTCCATTTCACCACGCGGGCGGCGTCAAATTTCCAGCGACCGTAACTCGGCCCCGTAGTGTCAGTTCGTTTTTGCGGCGGTGAAAAAATTCCCATCGCGTAGTTCCCGTCCGCCGTAGCCAGCACGACGGGATTTTTTATTTCGCCCGGCCCAAAACTCAATGGCTTCAGTTTTTTTATTTGCGGATCATATTCGTAAAACGTGTTGAACTCCGCCGGCAGATAGCCCGTCAGCGCCTCGAACTGCGCGAAACTGTGATGTGAATTCGGCGGCACGGAAAACGTCACGCGATAATCCAGCGCTTGCGGCCAGCGACCGACACCAATTGTCACGTCTTTTGTCAGCGTGAAATCCGAAAGCGCGTTGGTGTTTCGAGCGAGCTGACCTTCCGAGCGCTCGCCCGGCGCGAGCCAGAAGGCCATCTGCGTTTTGGTGTGCAGATGGTTTTTTGCCGCCACAATTTCCAATAAACGACTGGTCGAATTCGTGCCGACATGATCGCGCCGCGAACCGGCTTCGGTAGGATTAAACGTCTCTGCATTCGCCGTCGGTGAATTGTCAAACGAACACGCGGACTGCAACTGCCGTCCGTGATCGGTAGAGTTGATGAATTCTTTTCCGTTCCAGGTGAGCGAGTGAATCGCACCGGCCAACCGCCGCGTGGTAGTGATAACAATTTCAGATTTACCAGCAGTAGCACGGATCACAGCGTTACCGTCGGCGCCAAAAGAAAACGCCGGCGTGCCCAGCCAAAAAGTGAGCGCGACGGCGGAGAATTTAAAAAAATTCACCACTTCAATTCCTGCAAGCGGCGCGCGACTTCTTCGGCGTTCGCGCGGCTATTGAAAGCGCTGATACGGAAGAAGCCTTCGCCCTTCGAGCCGAAACCGGAGCCGGGCGTGATGACCACATTGGCATCGTTTAGAATTTTGTCGAACGCCTGCCAGCTCGTGACTTCTTTCGGCGTGCGAACCCAAATATACGGCGCGTTGATGCCGCCGAAAACTTTCAATCCAGCTTTCTTCGCACCTTGGCGGAGAACTTCCGCGTTGCCGAGATAATGTTTGATGAGTTCGGCCACTTGCGCTTTACCTTCGGGCGAATACAACGCTCCCGCCGCGCGCTGAATGATGTAACTCACGCCGTTAAATTTCGTCGTCATGCGGCGATTCCACAGCGGATGCAGCGGCATCAATTCGCCAGTCTTCGTGGCCAACTTCAACGTTTTTGGAACGACGGTAAAAGCACAGCGCGTGCCGGTGAAGCCGCCGTTTTTGGAGAAACTGCGGAATTCAATTGCGCACTCGCGGGCACCGGGAATTTCGTAGATCGAGTGCGGAATTCCCGGCTCGGTGATATACGCTTCGTAAGCGGCGTCGAACAAAATCACGGACTTGTGTTCGAGCGCATATTTCACCCACGCCGCAAGCTGTTCACGTGTGGCCGCCGCGCCCGTCGGATTATTCGGCGAGCAAAGATAAATCACATCCACATGTTTCTTCGGCGGTTCAGGAATAAAACCATTGCTCGGTTTGCACGGCAGATAAACGAGCTTGGCGTAAGCGCCCGCGTCGTTCGCGTCGCCGGTGTGGCCGACCATCACGTTCGTGTCCACATAAACGGGATAAACCGGATCGCTGATGGCAATTTTATTTTTGCTGCCGAGAATGTCGAGAATCGCGCCGCAGTCGCACTTCGAGCCGTCGCTGACAAAAATTTCGTCATCCGCCACCTCAAGACCTTTATCGCGAAAATCATTTTGGGCGATGGCATGACGCAGCCATTC
>JANYFN010000104.1 GCA_025362675.1 Limisphaerales bacterium
CCGATCACGTTGCGATAGCGGTCGCCCAGGTTCTGGTTTTCGCCATAGACATTGTGCGGCCGGAAAATGACGTAGTTGAGGCCGAACATTTCGTGGGCTTCCTTCAAGTCCAATTCCACAGCGTATTTGGCGATCCCGTAAGGATCTTCGGGTTGCGGCACGGCCTCCTCGGTCATGGGTAACTGGTTGCGACCATAGACGGCAATCGAGGAAGTGAACACGAAACATTTCACCTCGTGATTCACGGCGGCGTTGATGAGGTTGATGCTGCCGAGCAGATTGTTCGTGTAATTGAAATGCTTGATGAAGTGGCTCAAACCTTCGGCGGCGTAAGCGGCGAGGTGAAAAACGTGCTCAAATTTGTGTTCGGCAAAAATCTTTTTCACCAGCGCCACGTCGGTGATGGAGCCTTCGATAAACTTCACGCCGGCCGGGATATGATCGGTGAACCCACCGCTCAAATCGTCAAGCCCGACGACGCGGTGTCCCTGTTTCAAAAGGTGCGCGGCGACGTGCGAGCCGATGAAACCTGCCACGCCGGTGACTAAAACTTGTGAGCTCATCCGGTCAATCTAGCCAAGCCGTGCAAGCGGGGCGACATTTTTTTGAACGCGCCGTCCTTGAGGCTGTCTTGACACTCACGTCGTCGACAATCAAGATTGACGCTTAACAATTCAATTTCGATGCCGGTGAACGGCAACAACTATGAGCAAAATCAATCCCGTTTCCACCGCCAAAACCTCCCGTTCGTGGGCTCCGGTCATTCTCGTCGCAGTGCTAGTGATTTTATTCTGGCGCAGTTTTTTGTCTGATTACGTTCATTTTTCAAACGACGGCCCACTCGGACAACAAAACACGGCGTGGCACCAACTGCCAGCCGCCATGACTGGTAGCTGGTATGATCTAAACGATATTGGCAGCAGCGTCGGCGTGCTAGCCCCCACAGTATCAAGCTTAATTTACATGTGTTGCGGCCCACTAGGATACGCTAAGTTTTTTCCGCTCCTCGCCTTATTAACTCTTGGTCTGGGTGTCTGGTCTTTCCTGCGCGCTTTGAAACTCTCACCGCTCGCCATTACGCTCGGAACTTTGGCGGCAGTTTTGAACTCCATGCTCTTTGCCGGCGCGTGCTGGGGCGTTGCCTCCGCCGAGATCGCCATTGGCATGAATTTTTTCGCCCTCACGCTCATCACCGCCAACAATGCGACGACACCTTGGCTCACTCGCTGGACCCGGATTGCTCTCGCCGGCTTTTGCGTGGGTATGAACGTGATGGAGGGCGCGGATGTCGGCGCTTTGTGCAGCGTATTAGTTGCGCTCTACGCATTCTTCCAAGCCTTGATCGAAGCGGAGGGCGAGCTATCTGCAAAAATTATTCGCGGCATCAGCCGCGTGGCGGTCATTGCGATTTTTGCCGGATTTCTGGCGCTGCAAACCGTGATGTCGCTCATTGGCAACTCGATTCAAGGCATCGCGGGCACGGGGCAGGATACCGAAACCAAAGCGCAACATTGGGATTGGGCGACGCAATGGAGTTTGCCGAAACGTGAGACACTTAGTTTGTTCATTCCAGGATTGTGCGGTTACAAACTCGATACGCCGAAAGATATGATGCCGGCGTTCAAAAAGTTTTATGAAGGCGGCAATTACTGGGGCGGCATCGGCCGCGATCCATCCTTGGACCGCTATTTTGACAGCGGCAGTCAGGGCACGCCGCCGCCCTCGAATTTCATGCGCTTCACCGGCGGCGGAAATTATGTCGGCATCCTCGTTTGCTTGCTGGCAGCGTGGGCAGTGGCGCTCGCATTCCGCAAACAAAACTCTCCGTTCACGGCGCCGCAGAAAAAAATCATTCTGTTCTGGTTCGTGATCCTCATCCTTTCCTTGTTGGTCGCTTGGGGCCGGTTTTCATTTTTTTACGCGATCCTCTATCGGTTGCCCTATTTCTCAACCATTCGAAACCCTTGTAAATTCCTGCTCTTTTTCTGCTGGGCGCTCACCATCCTGTTTGCCTACGGCGTCCACGCGTTGAGCGTGCGACACCTCGACGGCACGGCGGCGAAATCGGCGGACCTGATGACGCAGCTTTCCAATTGGTGGAAGCGTGCCAGCAGCTTTGATCGGAAATGGACTTACGCCTGCGCGGGACTGCTCGGTGCGAGTGTGGTGGGTTGGCTGATTTTTTCGAGCGAACAAAAAACCTTCATCGCTTATCTCGCAAAAGTCGGTTTCCCGGACAGTGATCCCACCCACGAAAACTCCGGTGGTAGCATCGCCGCCTTTTGTCTTTCACAAGTTGCTTGGTTCATCCCTTTGCTCGCGGCCGCCAGCGGCTTGGTGTTGCTCACGATTGCCGGCTATTTTTCCGGCCCGCGCGCCAAACTCGGCGCGTGGCTGCTCGGCGCCTTTATCATTTTTGATCTGGTGCGCGCCGACCTTCCCTACATCATTCATTGGAATTACAAAAATAAATACGAAGTCGGCTCGCTAAATCCCGTCTTGGAAAAACTCCGCGATAAACCTTACGAACACCGCGTCGCCGCGCTGCCGTTCGAGGCGCAACAGCCCTTGCAACGCTACAATAATTATTTTGGCGGCAGCGGTATTTATCGCATCGAATGGATGCAACATCACTTTCCGTATTACAACATCCAATGCCTCGACATCATTCAAATGCCGCGCGTGCCGGAAGATGTGAAAATGTATCTCGAAGCCCTTTCGCCGCGCGGCACCATCGAGACCGTTCCGTTGATCGCGCGCCGCTGGCAGTTGACGAACACTCGCTACATCCTCGGCACGGCTGGCTTTCTGGATGCGCTGAACCAGCAGCTTGATCCCATTGAACATCGGTTCCGCATTGCCGACCGGTTCAACATCATCCCCAAACCCAGCGCGGAGGAAATCCATCAGCTCGAAGATCTCACTGCCACCTTGGATCCTAGCGGCGAACTCGCACTCTTCGAATTCACCGGTGCCCTGCCCCGCGTAAAGCTGTATGCCAATTGGCGAGTGAACACCAACGACCAGGAAAATTTGAAAGCCCTCGGCGACCTCAGTTTTGACCCGGCCAAATCAGTTCTGGTTTCCACGCCGACAAAAAATCTGCCGGCAGTTTCCACCAACGAAAGCAGCCCCGGCACGGTGGAATTCAAAAGCTACATGCCTAAGAAAATTGTCTTCAGCGCCAACGCCGCCACGCCCGCTGTTTTATTGTTTAATGACAAATGGGATGCGAACTGGCGCGTGACGGTGGATGGTCAACCCGCCGATTTGTTGCGCTGCAATTTCATCATGCGCGGCGTGCAACTCTCCCCCGGAGCGCACTCGGTGGAATTCGACTTCAACCTGCCCAGCGGCCCGTTGAAAGTCACGCTCGTGGCCACCGTTATCGCGGTTTTGCTGCTGGGTTTGCTTGTTTTTCTCACGCGAAAACAACAGACTGACGCCACAAAATAATTCAGCTTAAAACATTTTTATGAAAATCCTCATCACCGGCGGCGCCGGTTATCTCGGCTCCATCCTCACGCCCACCTTGCTCGCGCAGGGACACGAAGTCACCGTGCTGGATAATTTTTATTTCAACCAGAACTCGCTGATGGACTGCTGCGGCAACGAAAAATTTTCCGTCGTGCGCGGCGATTGCCGCGAAGAGTCGCTGATGAAACCGCTCATCGCCAAAGCCGATTTGATCATCCCGCTGGCCGCGCTCGTCGGCGTGCCGATCTGCAACACCGATTCGCTCGCCACCACTTCGACCAATCAGGCCGCCGTGGAAATGCTTTGCCGTCTCGCCAGCAAACAGCAATGGGTCATCATGCCCGTGACGAACAGCGGTTACGGCGTCGGCGAAAAAGGAAAATTCTGCACGGAAGAAACGCCGCTGCGTCCGCTCTCCACTTACGGCGTCACGAAAGTGAAAGCCGAGGAATCCGTCCTCTCCCGCGAGAACAGCATGAGCTTTCGCCTCGCCACCGTGTTCGGTTGCGCGCCGCGTATGCGCCTCGATTTGCTCGTGAACGATTTTGTGTATCGCGCGATGCACGACCGCGCCGTCTTGATTTTCGAGGGTCATTTCAAACGCAATTACGTTCACATTCGCGACGTGGCCCGCGCCTTCACGCACGGCATCGCGAACTTCGAGACGATGAAAGGCAAGCCCTACAACGTCGGCCTCGATGACGCGAATTTGTCCAAGCTCGAACTCTGCGCCGTCATCCAAAAACATCTGCCGAAGTTCGTGTATGTCGAAGCGCCGATTGGCGAAGACCCCGACAAGCGCGATTACATCGTGAGCAATGCGCGCATTGCCGGCACCGGTTTCAAACCGGAATGGAGCCTGGATCGCGGCATCGTGGAACTGATGAAAGGTTTTACGATCTTGCGGAACACGATTTACTCGAACGTTTGATTTTCTGCCACAGATGGACACAGATGAAACACAGATAAAAATTATCTGAAAGAAATCTGTGTTTCATCTGTGAAAATCTGTGGCTAAAGCTGTGCCAGTTTCCCCCGAACAAATCACCGCCGTCGTCCTCGCCGGCGGTTTTGGCACGCGCATCAAGCATCTGCTCGGCGATCTGCCCAAGCCGATGGCTCCGGTGAATGGCAAGCCGTTCGTCGAATGGGTCGTGCGCTATCTCTGCGCGCAAGGCATCCGCAACGTCATTTTCTCCACTGGCCATCTCGCGGAGACGGTGGAAAAACATTTCAAGCCGCAGCCGGTGAAGAATGTCCACGTCTCCTGTGTTCCCGAAACCACGCCGCTCGGCACGGCTGGTGGATTTCTCCACGCCGCTCGCAGCGCAAAAAACAATCCGTCGGCATGGCTGGTATTGAATGGCGATTCCCTCGTCGTCGCGCCGCTGGAAAAATTATTTTCTTCGCTCGACCAGCCGGAAATGGAAGGCGCGATTCTCGGCGTGCCGATGGCCGATGCCTCGCGCTACGGCACGCTTTCCCAAAATGCAGCGGGCGATCTGACCGGCTTCAACGAAAAAAAATCCGGCGCTGGAAACATCAACGCCGGCGTGTATTTATTCCGTGACGACACGCTGAAAAAATTTCCTGCGAAAGCGCCGTTGAGTTTTGAAGTGGATGTTTTTCCCACGCTCATCGCGAGCGGTGCGAGACTGAAAACCGTGTTGAGTGAAGCCGCCTTCATAGACATCGGCACGCCGGAATCGTTGCCGCAGGCGGAGAATTTTGTGCGGGAAAATCTGGCACAGTTTTCTCCGGATTGAATCCGATCCGGCGGTCATTCACCTTGACGGAATGGGGGCGACGGATAAGTTGTCTGGCATCAAGCCCATGAAAGTTTTCCGCTCATTTTCCGTTTTCACCGTCGCCGGAGGTCGCGCGGCTTTTACCTTGCTGGAGCTTGCGGTGGTGCTTGCGACCATCGCGGTGCTGGCGGCGATTTGTGTCCCCGCGCTGGCGAGCACGAAAGGCCAGACGCGGGTCGCGCAGTGCGCGGGCAACTTGAAGCAATACGCGATGGGCCTGCATATGTTTGGCAGCGAGAACAACGATAAGCTGCCGGTGAACGCTGGCGGGGCGTGGGCGTGGGATATGTCTTGGGCCACGGGAAACAGCATTGCCCAGTATGTTTCGTTCCGAAAACTGTATTGCCCCGGCACCGGCATTAGGTTCACCGATCAGGACAACGTCAACCTGTGGAACTGGTCTCCGGGTGGCCTGCATATACTTGGCTACATCGCGCCATTTTCGGGCACCCTGATCGTCACCACCAACCAGAACACCACACTGACATCACAGCGGATTCAGGTCGGCTCGGTGTTCCTGCCTGCGCCTTCGCCGTCCACGCGGGTGTTGATCGCCGACGCGACCATCTCGGACAACCCGACCGACAACCACGCGGGCTTTGTGGCGGGCGCAAAATATAATTTCACCTCGGTGATTGGGGGCTACAGCGTGCCGCACATCAGCCCGCATCTGAACGGTTTCACACCCGCCGGCGGCAACCTCGCGATGTTGGACGGC
>JANYFN010000106.1 GCA_025362675.1 Limisphaerales bacterium
TTCAAGGCCGAGGAAAACATGATCGTCGGCAACGTGGCGTTTTATGGCGCGACGAGCGGCGAGGCTTTTATCCGCGGCATGGCGGGCGAACGTTTCTGCGTCCGCAACTCCGGCGTCAACGTCGTCGTCGAAGCCGTGGGCGATCACGGTTGCGAATACATGACGGGCGGCAGCGTGGTGATTCTGGGCCCGACCGGACGCAATTTCGCCGCCGGCATGAGCGGCGGCATCGCTTACATCCTCGATGAAAAAGGCGACTTCGCATCGCGCTGCAACATGGAGATGGTCACGCTGGAAAAACTTTCTGAAGCGGACGAAATCGAATCCGTTTGGAAACAGATCCAGCGCCACCAAACTTTCACCCAGAGCGAACTGGCGGCAAAAATTTTGGCCGATTGGAAAAACTTTGTGCCGAAGTTTGTGAAAGTCTTGCCGCAAGACTACGCGCGCATTTTGAAATCGCTCAAGAAAATGCAGTCGCAAGGCTTGAGCGGTGACGAAGCGATCATGGCCGCGTTCGAAGAGAATGTTAAGGGCGGACACTGAAACCAAATTCAAATTTTACACTGAACTAAAATGGGAAAACCCACAGGATTTTTGGAGTTCCAACGTGAACTGCCTGCTGACCGCACGCCCTTGGCGCGCATCAAGGACTGGCAGGAGATTCATCTGCACCAGTCCGAAGCCGATCTGAAAAAACAGGGCGCGCGTTGCATGGATTGCGGTATTCCATTCTGCCACACCGGCCAACTTGTCAGCGGCATGGCGAGCGGCTGCCCGGTGCACAATCTCATTCCCGAATGGAACGATCTCGTCTATCGCGGCCTGTGGCGCGAGGCGCTAGATCGGCTGCACAAGACGAATAATTTTCCGGAGTTCACTGGTCGCGTGTGCCCGGCTCCTTGCGAAGGCTCGTGTGTGCTCGGCATGAAAGCGCCTGCCGTCACGATCAAGAATATTGAGGTCAGCATTATTGATCACGGCTGGGAAAATGGCTGGGTCGTTGCCGAGCCGCCGAAACAGCGCACCGGTAAAAAAGTTGCCGTGGTTGGTTCCGGACCGGCGGGACTTTCGGCGGCGGCACAATTGAACAAGGCCGGCCATGAAGTCACCGTGTTCGAGCGCGCTGATCGTCCCGGCGGTTTGCTCATGTATGGCATACCCAACATGAAGCTCGACAAAAAAGAAGTCGTGTTGCGCCGGATCACTTTGCTTGAAAAAGAAGGCGTGAAATTTGTCTGCAACACGGAAGTTGGAAAAAATCTTTCGGCGGAAAAATTGTTGCAGGATTTCGACGCTGTGATTCTCGCGACCGGCGCGACCAAGCCGCGCGATTTGCCGATTCCCGGACGCGAACTCAAGGGCATCCACTTCGCAATGGATTTTCTCACGGCGAACACCAAGGCGGTTTTAGACCAGCACAAAAACGGCAGTTACATTGACGCGACCAGCAAAGACGTGGTTGTCATTGGCGGCGGTGATACGGGAACTGATTGCGTTGGCACCTCGATGCGGCACGGCTGTAAATCGCTGGGGCAACTGGAGATCATGGCGCAGCCGCCGTTGGAACGCGCGGCGAATAATCCGTGGCCCGAATGGCCGAAGACTTACAAGCTCGATTATGGTCAGGAAGAAGCGGCGGCGAAATTCGGCGACGATCCGCGCGTCTATCTCAAGACAGCGACCAAATTTGAAGGCGATGCCAGCGGGCACGTCAAAGCCGTTCACGTCGTGGATGTGGTTTGGAAAAACAACGACAAAGGCGTGTTCGGTCCGCAGCCCGTTCCCGGCACGGAAAAAGTTTTGCCCGCGCAACTCGTTTTGCTCGCGATGGGTTTTCTCGGACCGGAACAGCCGTTGCTCGAAACGCTCGGCATCGAACGCGACGCGCGCAGTAACGCGAAAGCAGAATTCGAGAAATACACCACGAACCATCCGAAAATCTTTGCCTGCGGCGATTGTCGTCGCGGCCAGAGCCTCGTGGTGTGGGCTTTCAACGAAGGCCGTGGCGCGGCACGCGAATGCGATCGCTTCCTGATGGGGGCAACGGATTTACCCTGAAATCAAATCTTAACCAGACACCCGCCGAAATAATTCGGCGGGTGTTTCTTTTTTAGGAAACCAATTTATAGCCGACACCGTGAATGGTTAGCAGATGTTTGGGGTCACCGCCATGGTCGCCCAGTTTTTTGCGGAGTTGCACGATCACCTGATCCAACGTGCGCGTCGTGCCGTAATAATTGTAGCCCCAGACTTCGTTCAGCAATTTGTCGCGCGACAACACATCGCCGGCGTGCGTGTGAAAAACCTGAAGCAATTTCAATTCTTTGGCCGTTAGTTCATCAACAACCTTCCCACGTTTTACCTGAAAAGTTTTCGGATCAATCGTCGCCTCGCCAATCTTGAAAGGCTTGTCAGCAGATACGCTCGACGAGGCGACGCTGCCGCCGTTGCCGCTGCGGCGCAACAAGGCTTGAATACGCGCCAGCAGTTCACGGACACCAAAAGGTTTGGTCACGTAATCATCCGCGCCGAGATCAAGCCCCACCACCTTATCAATCTCCTGCCCCTTGGCCGTCAGCATGAGAATGGGCGTGGAATTTTTCCTCGTGCGCAGCTGTTTGCAGATATCGTAACCGCTCGCACCGGGCAACATCACATCCAGAACAATCAGCGACGGCTGGAACTTGGCGACGGCGGCAACGGCTTCATCACCACGATTGCATGAGGCAGTATCGTAGCCTTCGCTTTTCAACACCTCTTCGAGACCCAGCAAAATATGCGGATCGTCCTCAACGATTAAGATTTTAGTTTTCATGTCGTTCCGACTGCCAATGGCAGCCGTAAAATGAAGCAGCTCCCACCGCCGTCACGCGGTTCATAAACCACCTCGCCACCGTGAGCACGGGCAATTTGGCGGGCAATGGTAAGGCCAAGACCAGAACCCTGAATACCGCTACCGAGCGCATCGTGGGCGCGATAAAATTTCTCAAAAATTTTCTCCGCACTACCGCGCGGCACGCCCGAACCACGATCCAGCACTTTAATTTCGACGTGTGGTAAAGGCACTTGCTTTTGCATGAGCTGCAAGCTGATTTCTTTTTTGACGCTCGAATATTTCTCCGCATTCGACAACAGATTTACGATGACTTGCGATAGCGCATCAGCATCACCTGACCAAGCGATTTCATGGACGGGAAGTTCACAATTAAATTTAAAACCACCCGCTTCTAGGTGCGGACGAAAAGTATCAGCGGTGCCACGAACCACTGCCGTCAGGTCGCACGGCTGAAAGTTATATTTCTTCTCACCGCTTTCCATCCGCGAAAAATCCAACACGTTGTTGATGAGCCGCGTGAGCCGCGCGGCCTCGGCGGTGATGATCTGCAGATAGGATTTTTGTTTGGCGGCATCCGTGACCCGACCTTCCGCAAGCAATTCGGAAAACATGCGGATGGACGTGAGCGGCGTTTTCAGCTCGTGCGAGACGTTGCTGACGAAATCTGTTTTCTGCCGCGCAAGCTTCAGCTCGGCATTGAGGCTGCTGACGATCAGCCAGCTTCCCACGCCAATCGCCAACAACAGCAAGGCGATGAGCAGGCCGAGTGCGAGCTTGGTGGTGTGCGCCGCCTGCGTGAGTTTGGCGGGGTTGACGAGATAGGCGGCGATTTCCCAGTGCGGCAGCGCGTCGCCGATTTCCGTGGCGACGAAGGGGCGTTTCCAATTCGCTTGAAATTTTTCACGCGAGATCACGACCGGTTTGGCGTTGTCATCCAGCAGCGCGACACAAATGTCATCGCGCAATTCTGGGTCGGCCTGCACGAGCTCGTGCAGGCCATCCACGACGCGTGACAAATTTAGTTGCGCGCCAAAAATCAAATCCGGTTCGCGGTTGAGGCGATGCCAGAACATGAGGTTGAGTTTGTTTTGGAGAAACCGCGCGAGCATCCCGTCCGTGCCGTCGCCGATGAGCTGGCTGAACTCGCCCTCGGCGGGAATCACCCGCGAGAGATTTTTTTGTTCTTCGTCCGCCACGTCTTTGAGCTGCTGATAGGTTTCGTTCTGCGGCGTGACCTTGCGCGTTTGCGCCTTGTAGTTGTAAGCATTTTGCGAGGACTGCTGCGAGACGCCGCTGGCGGCTGGTGCCGCCCACCGGGCTGATGGGATTTGATCTTCGGTTGATTTTTTCGCAACGCTGTCGAGTTCCAATTTTTCTTTCGCTGGCGCGGAGTTCGCCAGAGCCAGCGATTGCGACAATTGTTTTTGGCTGCCGCCGAAACTGTTGTAGCCAGAACCGCGTCGTCCGATGTTCGCGCTGCTGCTGCGCGCGTCGTCCGGCAAATTGTTCGCCGTCGAATTGACGTTGCCATAAACCTCGGCGGTTTCGCGGTTGCCGAGAAATGCGCCGTTGTCGGTGTAAAAACTTTTTGCCTCATCACGCGCCGTGGCTGGCGGCGAAAGAATTTTTCCCGCCCGCGTGACACAAAAACCGACTTCCGCGAGCGGCCAGCATTGGCGGATTTCCGAATCAAAACTGCCGCCAACACTGCGAGCATCCTGATTACCGACAAGGGTTTCAACTTGCGCGCTGAATTCCTGCTGCCGTTGCGCCAGATAGTCGGAGATGTTTTGCGCGAGCGCATCCGTCATGCGCTGGCACAAGAGCGACTGCTGGCGTTCAACCAGAAATTGCTGATCGCGCAGCGAGCGCACTGCCAGCCACGCAAGCGCTAGGCTCGGCAGCAGGACGGCGATCACAAAAACCAGCGCGACGCGTTTCATTTGCTTGCTCGTTGAAATACTCGAATTCCGCGCTCATAACCAAGCTCATTTTGAATTACGCGTGCCCCAGGACTGCGATTGCATCAGCTTGCGCGCGCCTGAGCTATACTGTCCGTTTTCAAACTGGTTGGTGAACCCGCTGAGGTTGTCCAATTCGCCACGCAGTTGAACCTGCACGGTGGCTGGCGCATTCGCATAGGCCCGACTCAACGCCCCGCCCTGGGCGGCCAGAATGGTCGCCGCCTTTTTGTAATTCCCGGCGTCCGCCTCCGCCATCGCTTCGTCTTTGGCGACCGCGGTGAGTATGATTTCTTTCTGCGCCAAGACCGCGCCGTTCAAGGATTTTTCAGCGACTTCCCGGTTATCCGTGAAACGGATTTTGGCGACTTCATCAGCGACCTCCACCGCGCCGCCGTTGAGTTCGTCGGTGTAATTCACTTTGACGCGTGCGACTTCTGGCTGGTCCCCGTTCACGAGACAGCGCAGAAAGACGTATCGATTCTGGCCCGTCGTGAACTGACTCAGGTTCACGTTCGCCCTTTGGTTTTCAAATGTCTCTGGGCGACCGATGAAGCCGAGCGGCCTAACGCCGTCGGGACAAACGATCTCAATTTTTACATTGCGCGCTGCCACTGCGAGCATCTCGCCAAGTTCCTTCGCGAAAATCTCCGGCAGTTTTTCGGTGTCCTTCACGTAATAATAATTTGCATCACTCGCTTCGGCCAGCGCGGCCATCAAGTCCTCGTTATAATCATCGCCAACGCCGATGGTGGTCACGGAAATGCCGTGCTCCGACAACTGACTTCCGAGACGGCGCAAATCGCGCGGCGAGCTCGGCCCGACATTCGCCAATCCGTCTGAAAGGAGGATGACGCGATTGATGCGTTTGCCGGAAAGATATTCCTCAATTTGATCAGCCCCTTTCTTTACACCGGCATAAAGTGCGGTGCTGCCATCCGCGCGGATGCTTTGAATCTTTTCGCGCAGCGCATCTTTGTCTTCCACCTTTTGCGCCGAGGCCAGAACTTCCGCGTGGTCACTGAATACAATCAGTGAAAAAACATCGTTCGGTGTCAGGCGATCCACGAGTTGCAGTGCGGCCTGCTTGGTTTTTTCCAACTTCGCGCCGGTCATCGAGCCAGACTTATCCAGCACGACCGCCAGATTAAGCGGCGTGCGGTGCGACTTGTTCTTGCCAGCGATGGCCGACAGGTCGATCTTCACGACGACCTCCTGGGGCGCGCCGCGCCAAACGACTTCGCGGTCGGACACGAGTTTGAGTTGCAGGGTTTCTCCGGCGAACGCGTTGGCCACGCAGCTGATCGCCAGACCGAGGGTGAGCATGATTTTATTCATGCCTAAACTTTGTCTGAATTTAGAAAACAGTTGTCACGCGCCAGTGAAAGGTTTGTAAAAGAATTGTCAGGCGAACGCGGAACAGTTTGGCATTTTAAAACTGCAACCACGAAGCTTACGCGGGACGGGAAGTTGATCGAAAAAGTAAATTAACCCAATTTGTTTGAATGAATCGCCACGTTCCAAGTCCAATCAGTATGCGAAAAATATTATGGATATTAATGCTCGGCGGCGTCATTCAGTTGACGGCCCTAGCGCAGCCAGCCAAGCCCATCAAGACGCAGGCAACGGAAACCGCCACGTTTGGCGGCGGCTGCTTCTGGTGCATGGAAGCTGTGTTTGAGCGACTGCCGGGCGTGCGTTCCGTGACGAGCGGTTATGCCGGCGGTCACACGGAAAATCCGACTTACAAGCAGGTGTGCACCGGAGAGACAGGTCACGCCGAAGTCACGCAGATCGAATTTGATCCGGCAAAAATTTCTTACTCGAAGCTCGTCGAAGTCTTCTGGCAGGCGCACGACCCGACTTCGCTTAATCGCCAGGGTGCGGACGACGGCACGCAGTATCGCTCGGTCATTTTTTATCATGACGAGAAACAAAAGTTGCTCGCGGAAAAATTAAAAATTGCCGCCCAAGCGGATTTTCACAAACCCATTGTCACGGAAATCGCCCCACTGAAAAAGTTTTACAAGGCCGAGGATTACCATCAGGGATATTTTGATGAAAACACTTCCGCGCCATACTGCCAGGCGGTGATTGCACCCAAGTTGGAAAAACTCGAGCACAAACAGGTCATCCAAAAAGACCCACAAACCGTAAAGTAATCGGGACCGGCAAAATCCGATCTTCGTCATCCCAAAAAAAACGCCCAGCTTTGCAGCCGGGCGTTTTTGGTTGGCGGTTTAAATTATCTCTTGAGCGACAAGGCGAGCCGCGATTTCTTGCGGTTCGCGGTCGGGCGGGCGACGACGCCGTTCTTGACGGCCTTATCGTAGGCGGAGTGAACTCCGGGTAACAATTTCACGGCATCATCCTTTTTGCCGGCGACCACGGCGGCGCGGAAGCCTTTTTCAAGGCGGCGCAGCTTGGATTTGACGGCGCTGTTCTGGAGGTTTTTGCGGGCGCTATTGCGCATCCGGCGTTCGGCTGACTTCGTGTTCGGCATATCAATTCGTTTTATATTAGCTAAAGAGCCGCAGAAACTATCTTTTTCCGTCCCGAAGTCAATGCCGAATAATTTGCTCCGCGCTTTACTTTGAAGCGAGGGACTGTTTGTTTGTGCGGATTAATTGATGAGCCAACCAGAACCCCAGCCCAAACTCAAAAAAGAATCCGCCACGGTTTTCATTTTGCGCGAATCTATTGCGCCCGAAGGTGCGGGGGCGGGGGCGCTGGCTTTGCGGGCCTCGGAAAATCTGTTTCGCTCCGTCTGGGAAAATTCGGTGGACGGTATGCGGCTCACTGACGAGGCGGGCGATATCTTGGCGGTCAACCAGGCTTTTTGTAAACTCGTTGGCTTGCCTTCCGCTCAACTTGAAGGCCATCCCTTCACGATCATTTATGGCCCGGAGGCGAACAAAGAGATCATGCTGCAAAATCATCGGCGGCATTTTACGGAAGCTTCCCTGCAACATCGGCGCGAAAAAAATTTCCCGTTGCACGATGGTCGGGCGGTGCGGTTTGAGATCACAGATTCATTTGTAGAATCCAGTGGCAAACCACGGCTGCTGTTGAGCCTGTTCCGTGACATCACGTTGCAAAATCGTTTGGAGGAGCAATTGCGCCAGTCGCAGAAAATGGAAGCGATCGGCCAACTCGCCGGCGGCATCGCGCATGATTTTAATAACATCCTCACCGTCATTCTCGGCCATGCGTCGTTGCTCGCAATGAGCGATTTGGATGAGGATTCCATGCAATCCGCGCGGCAGATCAAGTCGGCTTCCGAGCGCGCGGCCGGTCTTACGAGCCAGTTACTTGCGTTTGGCCGCAAACAAATCTTTAATCCGCGACCCGTGGATCTAAACCGGATTCTTGGTAAAATGTCTGACATGGTCGGGCGCTTGGTGGGCGAGGATATTGACTTACAATTAAATTTCTCCGGTGAACCTGCCCTCGTCGAAGCTGACACCAGCATGATGGAACAAGTGGTTTTGAATCTCTCCGTCAATTCACGCGACGCCATGCCGAAAGGTGGCCAGATGAAAATCCGCATTGACCATCGGGAAATCAAAGAAACGCAGACGCGGCTTCACGCCGAGTCGCGGGCGGGGCGCTTCGTTTGTCTAAGCCATACTGATACCGGCGGCGGCATTCCTCCGGAAAATCTTTCCCGAATCTTCGAGCCGTTCTTCACCACCAAGGAACTCGGCAAAGGCACGGGGCTTGGTCTCGCCACCGTCTATGGTATTGTGAAACAACATCGCGGCTGGATTGATATTGAAAGCGAAATCGGCAAGGGGACTACCTTCCACGTTTATCTACCTGCGACGGCGACACCCGCCGTTGAACCCGCTCACTTCGACACGCAATTTCGCGCCCGGGGTGGCCACGAAACCATTCTCGTCGTGGAAGATGAACGCGATCTGCGGGAAATGGTGGCGCGCACTTTGAACCGCCACGGTTACCGCGTCTTTCAAGCCATTGATGGCCCCAGCGCCCTCGACATCTGGACCAAATACCAAGACCAAATCAGCCTCGTCTTCAGCGACGTCGTGATGCCCGGAGGTCTGAACGGACGCGAGCTTGCTGAACGAATCTGGCAAGATAAACCCAAACAGAAAATTATTTTTTCCACGGGTTACGGCACCGATGCCCTCGGCAAAGATTTTAAACTCGACCCACAATATAACTATCTCCCCAAGCCCTACCTGCCCCAACAACTCGCCCTCCTCATCCGCCACAATCTTGATACCGAGGCGTTATGATTAAAAAGGCGTCAGCGGTAAATTGAAAGATGCGAGCCGCTTCGCCCCGCCACTCTGAAATTTAACCGGCTCAATCATTTTCTAACTTCCATCCGCCAGCCGCCATCCTTTATCCTGCACCAATGATTATTGCTCCGTCACTGCTTGCCTCCGATTTTACCCGATTCGGAAAAGAAGCCGCGCGCGCCGCCAAGTCCGGGGCCGAATGGCTGCATCTCGACATCATGGACGGCCAGTTCGTGCCCAATATTTCTTTCGGACCCGCCGTCGTCGCCGCCGTCCGACCGCACGCAAAAAATATTTTTTTCGATGTCCATTTGATGTGCGGCCAGCCGGAAATTCTCCTCGAACCTTTCGTCAAAGCCGGGGCCGATCAAATCATCGTCCACGTCGAACTCGGCGACAAAGTCCCGCAGCTCCTCTGGAAAATAAAATCACTTGGCAAAAAAGTCGGCCTGGCGGTGAATCCGCCCACCAGCATCAACGCCGCCCTCCCCTATCTCGACAAGCTTGATCTTCTCCTTGTCATGACGGTCAATCCGGGTTTCGGCGGACAAAGTTTTATCCACGAATGTCTCCCCAAAATCCAACAAGCCGACGCGTGGCGACGCGAGAAAAAATTAAATTACCGCCTCGAAGTTGATGGCGGCATCAATAATCAAACCGTCGCTGATTGTGCCCACGCCGGCGCAGACACCTTTGTTGCCGGAACTGCTTTATTCAGCAAACGTAACATGGGCGCTGCCGTCGCGAAGATGCGAAAGATTGCCCACGCCCACGATCCCGCTCTGGCCGACCTCAAAGTGTGAACCTATCTCACATGCAGAGACAAACCTAAGTTGAACTACAAATAGAGGCATGAGCATTTTGACCAATCATACGCGGCTGCGGCTGCGTGAGGCTAGCGGCGAACTAACGGCCTTGAATTGCTCCCGATGAAATCCGTGGTCATTTACACCGACGGCGGTTGCGAAGGGAACCCCGGTCCCGGCGGCTGGGGCGCAGTGGTGCGCGGTGACGATTCCGTGCGTGAAATTTCCGGCGGCGAAATTGCGACGACCAACAATCGCATGGAACTGACGGCAGCGATTGAGGCGCTCACCACGCTGGCGGAACGCAGCGAGGTTTGCCTCTTCACCGATTCGCAGTATGTGAAGAATGGCATCACGCTCTGGATAAATAGTTGGAAACGCAAAGGCTGGATCACGTCCGCCAAACAGCCCGTCAAGAATGTAGATTTGTGGCAACGGCTGGATGCCGTCGTGGCGCGGCATCGCGTGACTTGGAAATGGGTCAAAGGCCATGCCGGCCATGCGGATAATGAACGTTGTGACGGATTGGCTGGGCGCGAAATCGCCAAGTTAAAACAGCAACATTCGCAGACCACGCGGCAGGTTGCACTGACCACTTTGCAGCAACCTGCCGTCTTAGAAACTCGCACGCTCCAGCAGGCGAGTTTGTTCTAAGAAAGTTTTGGCAGCACTCTGCCTAGAGATATTCGTGGTGGCCGAAGGCGGCATTTGGATTCGGATTTCGCCAGTTTATCAGTAAATGTCCAACCCATTAATTTCATCATCCAGGCAATCATAATTCGGAGAAAATTCCCGGGTGTTCCGACGAGTTGCAATACTTCAATGCGGACCTCGAACACGGGCTTAAGCTGACGGCGGACGAAATATAGTCTTACCCACGACGTTGCCAGAATGAAAAATATTCCCGAACTTGTTTTTTAACTAAAGTCTGCGAGAGCAGATGACTTAGTGATCGTCGTTAGATCTGCCGGCGAATTGAAGTTTTGATAGAACGGAAGTTGAGCTTCGGTTAGTAAGCAGTCGGTCAGGAGATGTTTTTCCCGCAAGGTAGCAACTAATGAATGTAGGGAAACATCGTGACTATTCATGGCGGTATTGGCTAACTCGGCGGCTTGGGCGGGATAGATGGCGCATAGGGGTTCGCTATGTCCAGAATGCACGGGCATTACGCCGCAGCTGAGGCGGAGGTGGGTTTGCAACCAGCACAGATGTTCGGGTGTCATCAAAGGCATATCCACAGCGAGTGCGAGGAGATGGGTGGTGCGGATGTTTGCTAGGGCGGCGGCGAGTCCACTTAAAGGTCCGCGAGTGGGCGGCGGGTCTAAAATAACGGTCACATCGGGCGGACACCACGGTGGCGTATTTCGGGCGGAGAGGAAAATAGTGTCTGGCGCGATGGCGCGCAGGGTGCGGAGTTGGCGCGACCAAAGCGGTTCGCCCTGATAGAGTAAGGTGGCTTTGTCCGTGCCCATGCGCCGCGATTCGCCGCCGGTAAAGAGAACTGCGGTGAGCGAACTCATTTTTCTACACGCACAACGCCATCGCTTAGAATCTGGGCGCGCAGCCCGCCGCGCCGTTGCAAAAAATGTTCCGCGCCGGGAGCAAATGCGCGATCCATCCAATGGCACGGCGAACATTCGGCGGTGCCGCGAAACTTGACGCCTTGCACTTCAAATTCCTGCCCGACCAAGCTGTTTAGATCCACACCATCAACGACGATATTGCGGCGCGAGTCGCCGGGCGATTTGCCGGATATCTTCAGTTCGGCGCACATGGTGGCGAACACTTGTTGTGAGAAAAAAGTTACCTGACCTTTGTAATTTTCTTTGAAGTCAAAAAAACGGTCGCCCCGGATCCCACGGCCAGCGACGCATTCGATTTCGGCGACTTCGAGGGTGGGATGATTTCCGGGGAGCTGATCGTGGCGGCCAAAGAAATTATGGCCGGGCGAGATGAACAGCGAACGAACTTTCATGTAGGAAAATTAACTCAAGCCATGGCCGACGCAAGCAAGTCGTCAATGAACTTGCGTTGGGCGGGGGTAAAGGGCGCGTTGGGCGGCACGCTCTGCCCGCGCGACGGGATGCGCGCCAGGTGCAGCAGCAGGTAGTTTTTTTGTTCGGCTGAAAAATTATCCGGCCATCCAGCGGCTACCCGGGCGAGCGAAACAGCGGAGAATTTAAATTCGGGTTGCAGCGAGATGTCATCGACGGCCTCACTTGTCAGGCCATTGACACAAAGGTTTTCGCCAAACTGGTCATTCCAATGGATCGGCGCGAAACATTCGCCGGGGCGGACGCGCGGCGTGACGACCACCGGATAAATGGCGAAGCCGCGCCGCGAAGTCACGCGCATGAGATCGCCTTGATGCGCCCCGAGCTGTTCGGCATCGGCAGGATTTATTTGCACGAAAGCGCCGGGATTTAATTTATTCAGCGCGGCCACTTTCCCGGTTTTAGTCAGCGTATGCCACTGATGTTCGAGGCGGCCATTGGTCAGGACAAACGGGAATTCGGCATCCGGCTGTTCGGCGGGCGGAAGCAAGGGACGGGCAAAGAAATTGGCACGCCCGGACTTGGTGGGAAAGCAAACAGAAGGCAACAACGCGGTGCCCGCCTGCGGGTTCGCGGCGCTGGTAACTGGGCTATCCGTTGCACCGGCGGTGAAGGAATTTGGCGGCACATAACGGATCAGCTCCCCCTGCTCTGCCCCCGGTGAAAATGGCCATTGGCGGGACTGTTCGCGCAGTTTTCCAAAATCCATGCCGCGCAGATCGTAGCCGGTTTTAGGATTCCAGGTCTGGCGGATTTCATCGAACACATCGCTGGCGTTTGCGTAATTGAATTGTTCCGCGAAACCCAGACGTTGCGCGACCCGCGAAATAATTTCCCAATCTGCCAGCGCTTCACCCGGCGGCGCGACGGCGCGCGGCATCAAGGTGACGTTGCGCTCGGAATTCACCATGGTCCCTTCGGCCTCGGCCCAGAGCGCACCGGGCAACAAAATATCGGCATACTTCGTCGTCTCCGTCGGATGAAACGCATCTTGCACGATGACGAGTTCGGCCTTTTGGAGCGCGGCGATAACGCGACTGCGGTTGGGCATGGAGGCGATCGGATTCGTGCCGATGATCCAAATGGCTTTCACTTCGCCCGCCTCAATTTTTTGAAACATCTCTACGGCCGCGAACCCGGGTTTGGACTGGATGGTTCCGGCGGCGACGCCCCAAATTTTTTCAACCGTCGTCCGATCTTCGGCATCAGCAATCGAGCGTTGGCCGGGCAGCGTGTGGCTCAAATAGCCGACCTCGCGTCCGCCCATCGCGTTGGGCTGGCCGGTAAGTGAGAACGGCCCGCTGCCGGGGCGACAAATTTTTCCGGTGGCGAGATGGAGATTGCAGATAGCATTCGTCTGCCATGTCCCGTGCGTGCTTTGATTCAAGCCCATCGTCCAAAACGTGGTGAACGCCGGTGCGTCACCAATCCATTGTGCAGCCAGGCGAATATCGGCTTCGGCCAAGCCGGTCAGATTTGCGACTCGCTCCGGCGAATACTGCGGCAGCAGCGCGCGCAGTTCTTCCCAGTCGAGGGTGTGTTGCGAAACAAAGGTCGCATCGACGCGCCCGGCCTTTTCCAGAAGATGCAAGATGCCATTGAGCAACGCCAAATCGGTTCCCGGTTTGATGGGTAAAAATAAATCAGCTTTGTCAGCGGTCGGCGTGCGGCGTGGATCGACGACAATGATTTTGGCGCCAGATTTTTTCCGGCGATCAAGCAATCGCAAAAAAAGAATCGGATGACACTCGGCCATGTTTGAACCGATCACCAGCGCGCAGTCTAGCCGGTCAATATCCTGATACGAACCGGGCGGGCCATCCGCGCCGAGCGAGAGTTTGTAGCCACTCGCGGCGCTGGCCATACAAAGGCGCGAGTTAGAATCAATGTTGTTCGTGCGAAAAAAACCTTTGGCCAGTTTGCCGGCGAGATACTGCGACTCCATGGAAAGCTGGCCGGAAACATAGAGCGCCACCGCATCCGGGCCATGCTCGGAAATAATTTTTTTCAGTCGCGCGGCTGTTTGCGTCAGCGCGGCGTCCATCGGCAGCGGCAGAATTTTTTCACCACGCTGCGTCCGGGCAAACGCGGAGGCGAGCCGGTCAGGGGCAGTCAATGGTTCGGCACAGGAAAACCCTTTGCTACAAAGACGGCCAAAATTTGCGGGATGATTTTTATCACCGGTTACCTTGGTGATACGCCCCTGCGCCACCTGCATGACGATGCCACACCCGACGCCGCAGTAAGGACAGACCGAACGGACTTGCTGGATAGAATTGTCAGTGAGCGGGTTCAAGTTTGACGTTTCGTATTGAGGTCATTCAGCCACCACCTCGGCGAACATGGTTTGCAACGCGTTCAAATCATGCCGGGTGGAAAACTGAAGAAACGATTCTTTGCCCGCACGATTTTGGAGATACATCCGCAGCATTTTTTCAATCGTCAGGGAAATTTCCGTCGCGGTCACACCCGTAAAAATCTGCCGGCCAAGCGCCTGATTTTTACCGAAACCGCCACCGATAAAAACGTGGTAGCCATCCTCACCCCGCACTTTTGTGCCGAGCAAGCCGATATCGCCCATGTAATGTTGAGCGCAGGAATTCGGACAACCAGTGACGTGGATATTTACAGGTTGATCGAGTTCGAGCTTCTTTTCCAAGTGTTTAATGAGGGCCAGGGCGTGGCCTTTGGTATTTGCCTGCGCAAATTTGCAATAGGCATTGCCCGTGCACGCGATGACGCCACTGGCGAGATTGGATTGTCTCACCGGCAACCCGATTTTTTCCAGCGCGCGCTTCAAGGTCGGCACGAAGGCATCCGACACGTTCGGAATGATGAAATTTTCCCAGACCGTCAACCGCACTTCGCCACTGCCGTAAAGCTCTGCCAACTCCGCGAGGCGCAGCATCTGCTTCGGTGTGAGGTGGCCGACCGGACACGCCGCACCGACGTAGTTCAACCCTGTTTGTTTCTGCGGAAAATCTCCGACGTGCGAGTGCGCCAGTTCCTGCGAAGCCCAGCGCATCTGCGCCAAATCGTAAGGTGCGCGGCGGAGTTCGGTGCCGAGTTTTTTCTCGACGAACTTGAGATATTCGTCGAGGGACATCGTTTCGAGCAGATGCTTGAGGCGCGCTTTTTTACGGTTCGTGCGGCAGCCTTTTTCGATGAACACGCGGACGATGGCGGCGACCACACGATTGATTTCATTGGGCGGAACGATGACGCCGAGGTCGTTCGCAAACGCTTTGTGACCGGTCGCCCCGCCGAGAGCGATACGAAAGAAAATTTCATCACCGACCTTCACGGCTTTCACGCCGATGTCGTTCGTGTCCTCAACCGAACCAATCAAACCGCCGCCGTCATAAGCGATATTGAACTTACGCGGCAGATCGTAAAACGCGCGATCGTTGATAATGATTTGCGCCAGATCATGCACGAACGGCTGCGTGTCGATCAACTCCACCGGGTCAATGCCCGCCGTGGGATTCATCGTGAGATTTCGGATGTTGTCGCCGCCCGTGCCGCGCGTGTGCAAACCGATGGCTTGAATGCGGCGGAGAAATTCCGGGCAATCTTTTGGCAGAATGAGCCGCATCTGGAGATTAGCGCGCGTGGTAATCTGGACGTAGCCGCTCGTGAGTTCCGAGGCGATACGAGCCAATTCGCGCAGTTGATATGACTGTAAAACGCCACCGGGAATTCGCAGCCGCGACATGTAGGCATCTTTCACCGGTGTCAAAAAAAACAAGCCGTGCCATTTGAAACGAAATAAGTCTTCCTTGTCCGGCGCTTTGTTACCGATTGCGTTTTCGACGAGTTGCCCGTAGGCATCGAGCGGGTGCAGTTCACGCTTGATGCGTTCCTCGGCGATCAGATCTTCGCGCTCGGCAGGCATCGGCTCGACATCCGCAAAAGACTTTCCGCGCGCAGCCGCCCCGGCGAAAAGGCCAGATAAATATTCTTTCTGCTCCGGTGTGAACGGAGCGGTGGCGAGCGGTTCAGGCAAAATGGCGGGCGACATAATTGATTCAATAGACATCGCGTTGATAGCGTTTGTCGGATTTTAGTTTGGCGACATAAGTTTTCGCCTCGTCCGCTAATTTGCCGCCGGTTTTTTCGATCACCGTGTGCAACGCAGCGTCCACGTCTTTCGCCATGCGACTGGCATCGCCGCACACGTAAAAATGTGCGCCGGCTTCGAGCCACGACCACAGCTCGGCCGCGTTTTCCAGCATCCGCGTCTGGACGTAAATTTTTTCCGCCTGGTCGCGAGAGAACGCAAGGTCGAGCCGCGTGAGGAAACCTGATTTCTGCCACGCCGTCAGTTGTTCCTCGTAAAGAAAATCGGCGCTCCGTTTTTGGTCGCCGAACAACAGCCAGTTTTTTCCATTCGCACCAACGGCGGCACGCTCTTCCAAAAATGCGCGGAACGGCGCGATACCGGTGCCCGGACCCACCATGATCATCGGCGTGTCGCCATTCGGCGGTGGCCGGAAACCATGGGACGGCTGCACGAAAACTTTTACGGCACCGACTTGTTCGGCGCGGTCAGCAAGAAACGTCGAGGCCACACCGCCGCGTTTGCGTCCGTGCGATTCATACCGCACGGCACCAACGGTCAAATGAACTTCGCCGGCATGCGCTTTGGGCGAAGATGAAATCGAATAAAGTCGCGGCGACATTTTGCGTAACAGCGGCAGCAGCGCGATGAAGGAGATTTTTTTCGCCGCCAGTTGGAGCACATCCAACACATCCCGACCGTAGAGCCATTTCTTCAGATCATCAGCTTTGTCTGAGGCAAGTAGGGGAGCAAGTTCACTCGTCGCCGCGTGCTTCACGATTTCTGCGAGCAGTTCGGCAGTCGGCTTACCAAGCTCAAAATTCTGAGTCAATGCCAGTCGTAAGGACGTTATACTATTTTCAACAGAGACAGGCTCATCGCCCGTTGCGCCGATGGTGGTGAGAATCTGGGCGACCAGCGCGGGACAATTTTCTGGGATGACGCCGAGGGCATCACCGACTTCATAAGTGAGGCCGCTGTTGCCAAGGAGAATTTCGTAATGACGAACTTCCTTGCCGGAACCCGCACGGTTGAGCGGAAGATTTTTCAGCAACTTCGCGGGGAACGGATGCGACTTATTGAAGGCGAGCGCCGCTTGCTCTGCACTCGCAGAAGCCGCCGTCGCGGGCGGTTGGAGGCCATTCTGCGCCGCCCCATTCGCGCTACCATTCCCTAATTTCTGCCACAGGTTTTCGGTCCATGCTTTGGCGGCGGCATCGTAGTCAACATCACATTCGCCTCGTGATTGCAGGCGTTTAGCACCAAGGCTGGCGAGGCGATCGTCAAATTTCTTGGAGGCACCGCAGAAGTCAGAATAATTTTTATCGCCCAAACCCAACACGGCAAAACTTAAATTTTCGAGACGCGGGGCGGTGTCGGCCTTGAGCCAGTTCCAAAAATTTACGGCGTTGTCCGGCGCATCGCCATCGCCCCAGGTGCTGGAGAAAATGACGGCCTTAGTCGCGGCGGTAAGGTTCGCTTGTTCAAAATCATTCAGCGCGAGAAGTTTTGGGGCATAGCCGCGCGCGGTGGATTCCTTCGCAAATTTTTTAGCAAGCCCTTCCGCGCTGCCGGTCTGGGAGCCGAAGAGAATCAGCAGCGGCTCCGAATTTTTTGGCGGCTCGGCCGCGCCGTTCGTTGGTGGCGCGGAATGCAGTCCGGCCAGAAATCCGTTAAGCCAGGCACGTTGTTCAACCGTGAACGGAGCGGTTTCCGGGATGAATGGTATCAAGTTCATTCAGATTCACTAAAAAGCCGGGACGCGTCTGACCTTGCGGCCAGACGCGGCGATGGGAGGAACGGCATCGCGATTAAAATTTGATGGTGGCCTGCACATAAATCCAGTCGGCATCGCGGGAGTGCGACGCGGGCGCGGCGAGTGATTGTTCAATGTATTTGCCGGTGAAGAAGTGGCCGTAACCAGCTTCGAGTTGTGAGTAGCGCGTCACCGCGTAACCCGCGATGAGGTCTAATTCGGAGCCGACGAAACTATCAAATTTCGGGTTAACTCCATAGCCGCCCGTAGTGCGCGCGCCGCCACCGACGTTGTAAAGTGCGTCATGCGTATCGGCGAGCCAGAAGGCATGGCCTTCCAGGGACACACTCATGCGCGGCGTTGGTTTCAATTGATAAATCGCCCGTAAATCCTGCAAGTTTTGCAGCGAGAGAAAATCTGCATAACCATAGAATTTGTGGTTCGTCGGAAATAAATTGTCGAACGTTCCATGCGTGCCATCGGCGGAATTTTCGTCGCCAGAAGAATAGGCATATTCCAAACCGATGCGCGGCGTGGCCCAGGCATCCGCAAAGGTGTAGCCGCCTTGGAGGACGAACATGAACGCGTCCTGATTGAGCCGCTTGGAAGTGGAGGTCGCGGCGTAATCCCCGAATTGATACGCGCCTTCCACCGTGTAATCCCAGGCTCCCAGCTCACCGAGCTTGGATTTCAAACGTCCGCCGAGCGTGTAGATGTCGCGGGCGGTGGGCTGCGGAAATTCCGGACTGGAAAAATATTTGTTCGCGTCGCGCGAGGCGTTGCGAGCGAGAAAATAAGCTTCTAAAATGGTTTTGGGAATTTTCAAACTCGTCGCATAAACGCCGGACAAAGTGTCATACGGGTTCGGCATATCAAATTGTCCATCGCGCGGAACCACCGGCTGACCGGTAAAGAAATCCGCAGCGAACCATGAATTTTGCCAACGCACTTTGGCCGCATCGAACGAACGTCCAATATTGTTCCACCCGAAGGCACCGATGAGCCGTTCCTCGCCATAACTCAGTTCCTGCCGACCAATTTTCAACGAGAGTGGAAATTCCTTATGGTTGCCAAGTGTAACGTAGGCCTGATGAAGATCTAACTGGTCTGACTCCGGGCCATAGCCGAGTTTCTTCGTCGTGCCAGGAATAGCGGGGGCATTGGCGTAAGCGTAACGTTCGTCACTCGTCGCCAGGCTGCTCTGACCTTCGGCATAGACATTCCACCATTTCTCCGTGTAACCGACATGGAGCCGGAGGCGGGTGAGCAGATATTCGTTTTTGACTTCTGCGCCGTGATCGCGAAAGTCCACCGAACCGGCTTTGCCTTGGATGCCGAAACCTTCCTTCATTTCAAAACGCAGACGCGCATCGCCGCCGAAATCCCATTGGTTCGCATAAGGATTTTGGGCCCGCAGATATTCGTTGAGGAAGCCTTGAAATGGCGTGGGCGGCGGTGGCGGCGCGTATTGCGCGTGAGCTTGTTCGAGCGCCGCGAGCACGAGCGCACCGGCAGTAAGATATGTGAGGTTGTTTTTCATTGGTTCAATATTGATCAGGCTGGATTGATCAGGTTTTTTTCCGAAGGGACAATTGGTTTTAACGGTGCGGCCGACGACGGCTTGCGATGCGCACGGACTTCTAAAAATTCAATCAACTGCTCGCGCAATTGATAATAATCAGGATGCTCCATCACGGCTTTGCGTTCGCGCGGCCGGGGAAAATTCACGGTCATAATTTCACCGACTTCCGCCGCCGGACCGTCGGTCATACACACGATGCGGTCACTCAAAAATAATGCCTCATCCACGTCATGCGTGACCATCAGGGCAGTGATTTTATTTTTGCGCCAAAGTTCGATCAACACTTGTTGCAATTCGTAGCGCGTCAGCGAGTCCAACATCCCAAACGGCTCATCGAGCAACAGCATTTTTGGCTTCAGCGCGAACGCCCGCGCGATGCCCACCCGCTGCCGCATGCCCTGAGATAATTCAGCCGGCTTCTTATGCATCGAATCGCCCAGACCAACCACCGTCAAGTAATACTCAACGATCTCCGCGCGCTCGGCTTTACTCGCAGTGAAAAAAACTTGTTCCACCCCCAGCATCACATTTTCGTAAGCGGTCATCCACGGCAACAGCGACGGTGATTGGAAGACCACGCCGCGATCCGGCCCGGCCCCAGAAAGCTCGCGGCCAGCCAAAATAATTCCGCCTTCGGAGATATCACTCAATCCCGCGAGCATCGAAAGCACCGTCGATTTGCCACAACCCGAATGGCCAATGAGCGTGATGAATTCACCCTGCTGGATTTTAAGGTTAAAATCTCTCACGATCACCGCGTTCCCTTTCGGCGTCGGATAAATTTTTGCAAGTTTTGAAAGCTCGACGTAAGTGCTCATGGTTTTACCTCCACGGATTCTTCTTTTTGTTCGCGCTTACGGATCGGCGTCTTGCGCCAGGCAGTCATCGTGCGCGGGATGTTCAAATCCTCCGGTTCAATATCCGGCAAAATCATTTTCTTTGTGATCGCCGTATGCCGTTCCGACTTCGAACCAAGCATGAACTCAACAATATCCCGGCGCAGTTGTTTGAAATGCTCGTTATGATTAATGGATTTGCGGTCACGCGGCCGCGGGATTCCGACCTTAAACGATGGCCCCAGTGTGGCGTTCGGCCCGGCGGTCAGCGGAATAATTCTGTCGGCGAGATAAATTCCTTCATCAGGATCGTTGGTGATGAGCACAACGGTCTTTTTATCCTCCGACCAGATGCGGGAAATTTCATCCTGCAACGTCGCACGCGTCAGCGCGTCCAACGCGCTCAGCGGCTCATCAAGCAACAGAATTTGCGGATTCATCGCCAGTGCCCGGGCCACCGAAACGCGCTGCCGCATACCACCCGAAAGTTCACTGGGCTTTTTGTTGCGCGCCGGCGTGAGGTTCACCATGGCGATGTATTTTTCGACGTGTTCCTTGAGCTTGTCTGGACTCCAATTCGGATTCACGGCCTCCGCCGCCAGCAAGATATTTTCAAAAACCGTCAGCCAGGGAAGCAGTGAATAATTTTGAAAAACTATGCCGCGATCCGGGCCCGGCTCCGTGATTTCCCGACCATTCAACTTCAGCGAACCACTGGTAGGCTTGAGCAAACCCGCGATCATGGAAATCAAAGTCGTTTTGCCGGCGCCCGAAAAACCGACGATGGCCACAAACTCACCCTGCTCCACCGCGAGGTTCACATCCTTCAGCACCGACGCGCCGCCGAAGCTTTTCGAGACGTTATTTAATTCGAGATATGCCACAAAAATATTTTAATCAGGCGGTTTTAAATTTCTTTTCCACCAGGCTCATCAAGCGATCCAAGATGAAGCCCACCACCCCAATCGTGACGATGCACAAAATGATATGCTCGTAGATGAGCGCGTTATATTCCTGCCACAAAAAACCGCCGACGCCGGGGCGTCCCGTCAACATTTCTGCCGCCACAATCACGAGCCACGCGATGCCCAAGCTCAAACGAAAGCCCGTGAACATATACGGCAGCGAGGCGGGGATGAGCACTTTGAACAACGTTTTGGTGCGTGAGAGTTTCAACACTTTAGCAACGTTCAAATAATCTTGCGGGATAGCGCGCACCCCAACGGCGGTGTTCAAAACCGTGGGCCACATGGAGCAGATGGCGATGGTAAATAAGGCGCCCAGTTCGGAAGCATTTTTGCCCGCGCCCATGAACAGCACCAAGCCCAGCGGCAACCATGCGAGCGGTGAAACTGGTCGTAACACTTGGATGATCGGGTCAAAGGCTTTGGTAAACGTTTTGGAGAGTCCGAGAAAAAATCCAATCGGTGTGCCGATGACGAGCGCCAGGAAATATCCTTTCGCCACCAGAATCAGGGAATACCAGGTGAACCGTAAAATTCCCTGATCCATCTCACCGCGTTTCGCAAACGGCTCCATGATGTAGGGCTTGCTGATCTCCCAGGTTTTTGCAGGCGTGGGCAAATCTTTCGCCCACGTTGCGCAGGAGGCCTGCCACAGCAACAGCACCACCGCGACGCCGATGAGCGGCAAAACGAGCCAGTCAAATTTGAATGATTTCATAAATGTTGTTTCACGCAAAGGCGTCTTGGATTGCGGTGGCAGAGCACAGCGGCGACACCGCTTTTGCTAGCCATGAAAGCGTCCGAAAGCGGCGTGGCGCTGCGCTTCCCGTCGCAGTCCAAGACGTTTTCATTTTTTTGTGTGTCATCTGGTTCAACCCTTCACGCTGTTGACCGCGAAACCCTTGGCATACGCTTCCAAATCAGTCGTCGGATCGAACGTTACCCCGTCGAACAATGTTTCTTTGTCATTGTTCAGGCCACCGTGCGCGTATCCGATTTCCTTCATCGCGTCTTCGTAAATATCCGGGCGCATGACTTGTTTGGTGATGCCTTCGTAATCGGGCGCACCTTTGACCAAGCCCCAGCGGCGATATTGCGATAGGAACCACTTGGCGTATTTCGGCTGCGGATAATTGCAATTCCGCTGGCTGTAAATCATGTAGTTCGGATCTTCCTTGGTGCGACCATCGCCGTAGTCGTAATGACCTTGCAAGCGCCCGAGAATCGTTTTCGGATCGCAGTTGATGTAAGTCGGCTTGCTGACAATCTCGGCTTGTTCCGGGCGATTGCTCAGGTCATCGAGCCACACGCTCGCTTCATGGAGCGCTTTCAAAACGGCTTTCACCGACTTGGGATTTTTATCAGCAAACTCGGCGAGAAACGCGCAAACTTTTTCCGGATGATCTTTCCAAATATCCTGCGTGCTGACGGAAGTGAAACCGATTTTATCCGCGATGGCGCGGGCGTTCCACGGTTCACCCACACAGAAGCCATCCATTTTTCCAATCCGCATATTCGCCACCATCTGCGGCGGCGGCACGGTGATGAGTGAAATATCCTTATCCGGATTGACGCCACCGGCGGCGAGATAATAACGCATCCACATCGCATGCGTTCCCGGTGGGAAAGTCATCGCAAATGTGAGCGGTTCGCCCAAGCTTTTTGCCTGCTCGACAAATGGCTTAATCGCTTTTGGATCCGCCCCGACCTTGCCTTTCCACTCGGATTTCAACGTGATCGCCTGGCCGTTGCGATTCATCAGCCACGGGACAATCATCGGTTTTTTTGGTGAACCCGCGAGCCCCATCGTCGAGGCCAGCGGCATACCGATGAGCATGTGGGTGGCTTGAATCGTGCCGCTCGAAAGACTGTCGCGGATGGCCGCCCAATTCGCGCCTTTGGTCACAGTGGATTCAATTCCGTATTTTTTGAACAACCCTTTTTCATGAGCGATGACAATGGGTGAGCAATCGGTAAGCGCGATCATGCCGAAGTTCAGCGCAGCCGTTTCGGGGGCATCACTGGCGTAAGCGGTGCCGACCCAGCCTTTGGGCAGGCCAGCAAAGAGCGCAGTGAGCGTTGCGCCCTTGACGGCTTTGCGGAGAAAGGAGCGACGGGAAAGGTCAGGCCGCGATGAGTTCATTTTCGTTTTCATGAGTGAATAAGTTGGTGGTTTCGGGAAAAATTTTTCGAGCTTGTTGATGAAGGTCGGCGCGGTAAATCCGGCGTCCGAGACTGAAATTCAAAGCGGCGGGTTCGGGGCAGAGACCGCTGGCACGGATGAGTTGCAACGCCCACGCTGCTTTGTCGCCGGAAGGTTCGTTGACCGTGTCGCCGTGGAAGACAAAAAAATCTTTAATCAATTTTGTCTGCGCTTGCCCACAATCCAAGCGGCCACTCAAACCGCGCAGGAGAATTTCTGCCGACACGCCGACATACTCGGGCCGCGCCAAAGTCCGGCTTATTTCGTCATGATTCTCCGGCTTTGCGCAAAATTCGCAGGCCATCATCAGGGCTGCCACCATAGCAAGATGTTCGTTAGCGCATTGCTCCGCAAAATCGCGCCGCACCATCAACACTTTTTCAGCATGGCCAAAATCGAGCTCGGCACTGGCGGCCACCACCCAGCCCGCCCGGGCCTGAACCGCGACTGAATTCCACGGTTCGCCGGAACAAAACCCGTCCAGATTCCCGGCTTTGAGATTCACCGCCATTTGGGGCGGCGGCACGATGACGATGCGCACGTCTTTGTCTGGATCAATGCCATGAACGGAAAGCCATTGGCGTAATACGTGGCGGTGGGAGGAAAAAGGGAACACGACCCCGAATGTAAAAATCTTTTCGCGACGCGCATCACGGATGGCGGTGCGTAGTGAATGTCCATCGCGCACGCCGCGTTTCCACAAGTCATTTGAAAGGGTGATGGCGTTGCCGTTGAGATTCAGCACCAACGCGGTGAGGCAATCGACGGCGATTGATCCCAGACCGAGCGTCGCCGCCAGCGGCATGGCAGCAATCGCGTGGGCAGCTTCTAATTCGCCATGCACTACTTTGTCGCGCACGGTGGCCCACCCAAGTTCGCGGCTTAATTTCACGCGCAGACCGAATTTTTTAAAGAGACCAAGCTGATCCGCCATCACTAAAGGCGCGCAATCGGTCAGCGGCACAAAGCCAAGCCGCAATGTCCTCGGCATATTGATTTGAGTTGGCTGATTTTTTTTGTTCACTTCGTGGCAATTTGAGTTGCTGTGCGATTACTAAGCCGTGTTCGTGCCATTCGTGTTTTTTGGCGCAATGAATGCTTTGATTTGTAGGCATAGATAGAATGAAAGTAATTCATATATGAAAGAACCTCTCGATAGCAGGCAACTACGCGCCTTCTGCGTGCTGGCGCGCACCGGCAGCTTTACGCAGACCGCGCGTGAATTGCATTTGACGCAATCCGGCATCAGCCACTCCATGAAGGCGCTGGAACGTGAATCCGGCTGTCGCCTTTTAGACAGGCTGGGCAAAAAAGTGGTGCTCACCCAAGCCGGTGAACAACTTTTACAACACGCGGATAAAATTTTGGCGGAAATGGAGGCGGCCAGAAATTCGCTCAGCGCTCTGGGCAAGTGGGGTCGCGGTCGCCTGCGACTTGGCGCGAGCACTACGGCGTGCCAGCATTTGATTCCGCCCGTGCTGCGCGAATTCAAAGAAAGTTTTCCGGAACACGCCATTTCGCTGGAGCCGGGCGACACCCCGGAATTAGTGAATGCCTTGCTGAAACAGCGGATTGATCTCGCGCTCTCACTCGAGGTGGAAGGCGAATCGCAACTTGAATTTCATCCATTATTCTCCGATGAATTACACTTTATCGTCTCGGCACTGCATCCGTGGGCGCGCTCGGGAAAAGTAGATCGCGAAGAAATTCCCCGTCAAAGTTACATTCTCTACAGCAAGCGCAGCGTCACCTTCCGGTTGGTGGAACACTATTTCCGGCGGGAAGAAATGGTGCTCAATACCGTGCTCGAAGTCGGTAGCATGGAAGCCACCAAAGAACTCGTCAAACTGGGTCTCGGCGTGAGTATTCTCGCACCGTGGATTTGCCGGAAAGAAATCGAAGACGGCTCGCTCACCGCCCTGCCGCTCGGACGAAAAAAATTATCGCGTCGCTGGGGTATCATTCATTGGCGCGGGAAAAGGTTGAATCTCGCCGAAGAAACTTTTATCGGTCTTTGCGAATCGGCCTGTGCCACCTTGCGGCTCGATTCGCCCGCCCACGCATGAACCTCAAGCGGCAACCACACCTAAAACCCAGAACGCGTGATCCCCGACCCTGTCGTTTTGCGGGTGACAAATAGCGCCGATAAGCGGCACACTGATTTCGCCATGCGCGTTTTATTATTCGCTCAAATTAAAGATGCCGTTGGAGCGGCCGAACTGGATGTGAAAATTTCCGGCGAGGTGAAACTGGCGGAAATTTGGAAGGCCTTGGTCGCCATTCAGCCGAAACTTGCCGGATTTGAAACCTCCACCCGGGTCGCGCGGAACGGCGAATACGCGGATGCTGAAACATTATTTTCCGATCGCGACGAAGCCGCGTTAATCCCCCCGGTATCGGGTGGCTGAAATGAAAATTAAAATTCAACTTACGGATGCACCCATCATCGCGCCAGAACGGCCACTGGAGTTTTCCAGTCAGGCTGGGGCGGTCGCAGAATTTTCTGGAATCGTTCGCGACCTGGAAAATGGCGGAAAAATTTCTGCCCTCGAATACGAAGCCTATTCGCCGATGGCCGAAAATCAGATACGGCAGATTTTGGAAGCGCTCGCGGAAAAACATCCGTGCCTCGCCGCGCACGTCATTCATCGCATCGGTGTAATTCCCGTCGGAGAAACGGCGATTTACGTTGGTATCATTAGCAAACATCGCGGCGAAGCGTTCGCGCTGCTGACGGAATTCATGAACCGGCTGAAACAAGATGTGCCGATTTGGAAACGACGCTCGTTGCCCGCAGCGCCGGGAGAACAAGGCTCCGAAAAACCCAAGCACAACCCAACTGCTGCGGGTCACAAGCCTGCGCTCCTCTCGCTCGACGAAGCCCTCGCAGAAATTTTATCGCGCTGCCCGCCGTTGCCCGCCGTCCGTGTCCCGCTCGCCGAATCGTTCGGCCTTATCCTGCGCGAAACAGTTTACGCCGCTGAAGATTTTCCATCCGGCGACCGTTCCACGCGCGACGGTTTTGCCATTTTGCGCGATGACATTTCCGAAATATTTTCCATCGTGGACACCCTGCACGCGGCGGACTGGAAACCGCGCCAACTAAAACTTGGCGAAGCCGTGCGCGTGGCAACCGGCGCGTCCATGCCCTGCGAAAATCTGCGCGTCGTCATGCAAGAAAATGTCGAACGCACCGGGGACAACATAGAAATTTTGCGGCGCGATGAGTCATTAAACATCCGGCAGCGCGGCGAGGAAATGCGCACCGGCAGCACTATTTTATCGGCGGGAACAAAATTAAATCCTGGCGCGCTGGCGTTGCTCGCCACCGTTGGCCACACGCAACCGCTGTTGAGTCCAAAACTGCGCGTGCTGCATTTCACCACCGGCGATGAAATTATTTCACCCGAGCAAAAACCACAGCCCGGCCAAATCCGCGACAGCAATTCCATTTTGATCCGCACGCTGCTGGAGCAATTTCAGTGCGACGTGATTCAAAAACATTTACCGGAAGATTTTGAGACGGCAAAAATGGCCATCGAAACCTTCAACCTTAAACCTTCAACCTTCAATCTGATTTTGGTTTCCGGCGGCGCGAGCGTGGGCGACAAAGATTTCACGCGTCCACTTTTGGAGTGGCTGGGATTTGAAATTATTTTTAACCGCGTGAACATCCGGCCCGGTGCGCCGCTGATTTTTGGTGTGGACGGCTCGCACGTGGCATTTGGTCTGCCGGGAAATCCTTTGTCACACTTTGTCTGTTTTCATGTGTTCGTCGCGGCAGCGCTGGCGAAAATGAGCGGCACGGAGAAAAAATCATTTTCCATCGGGCGGCTCACAGCAACACTGGACGACGAAGCCAATCCGCGCGAAACTCTTTCGCCCGCTTGCTGTGACGGGCGTGACGGCGAGATGAAATTGAAACCGTTGCCTTGGAGCAGCTCCGGCGACGTGAAATGTTTGGCCGAAGCCAACGCGTTGATTCGCGTGCCGCCAAATCAGGGCTCAATTGCGGCAGGCAGTCAGGTAAGTTTTGTTCCGTTAGATTTTTGACCCAAAGAATTTTCGATGAAACCAGAGAAAACATTTTCGCATCTCGACCCACAAGGTAACGCCAAGATGGTGAACGTCGGCGCCAAACCCATGCAACAACGGCGGGCGGTGGCGACGGCCAAACTGGTTTGCTCGCCCGCGACGATACGTGCGCTAAAAAAAAATGCGCTGCCCAAAGGTGATGTTTTGACGGTGGCGCAGATCGCCGGCATCCAGGCGGCGAAGCGGACGAGTGAATTGATTCCGCTGTGTCATCCACTGGCGTTGTGCCACGTCGAAGTTAATTTCCAAGTGAAAAATAATTTCGTGGAAATTTTTTGTGCGGCGGAAACGAGTGCGCAGACCGGCGTGGAAATGGAAGCGCTCACCGGCGCGAGCGTGGCGGCCTTGACGCTTTACGACATGTGCAAGGCGGTAGATAAAACGATGCGGATTGACGGCGTGCGCGTTTTAGAAAAAATAAAGAAATGAATCTCACGCAAAGGCGCAAAGAGTTTACGCTCCGCAAAATCACTTCGCGTCTCTGCGTCTTTGCGTGAGTTTTTTTTGACATGAAAATCGGACGCATCACTATCAGCGACCGCGCGAGCGCGGGAATTTACGCGGACAAAAGCGGGCCGGAGATTGAAAATGTTTTGTCAGAATTTTTTGGCCGCGAGCTAAAATTCATTTCGCGGATCGTGCCGGATGAAGGGGCGCAGATCGCAGCGGCGTTGAAAGATTTGGCTGATGCGGAAAAATGTGATTTGATTGTCACGACCGGTGGCACCGGCATTTCGCCGCGCGATGTCACGCCAGAAGCCACGAAATCAGTGTTGGAAAAAGAGCTCCCCGGCTTCGGTGAAGCGATGCGAATGCAGTCGTTGGCAAAAGTGAAAACGGCGATTTTGTCGCGCGCCACGGCCGGCACGCGTGGAAAAAGTTTGCTGGTTAATTTGCCGGGCAAACCGACGGCGGTGCGTGAGTGCTTGGAAATTCTGGCTGCCGCCATTCGTGAAGGTGTGGCACATTTGCGGGGCGAAGACCCGCACAAATAAAAATGGATTCATTCGGCAGAAAAGTTGATTACTTGCGCATCTCGATCACCGACCGGTGCAACGAGCGGTGTTTGTATTGCATGCCCGAAGGCTACACGGGCTGGGAGCAGACGCGCGACCATCTGACAGCCGACGAAATCATTCGCGTGGTGCGCGTGGCGGCGGATTTAGGCTTTCGGAAATTCCGTCTCACCGGCGGCGAACCGCTCGTGCGTGGCGACATTTTGGAAATCATCCGCGCGATGAAAAAAATTTCCAGCGTGGAGATGATCGGGCTTTCCACGAACGGCACGCGGCTGGAAAAACTCGCAAAACCGTTGCGGGACGCGGGCGTTCGCGCGGTGAATGTGAGTCTGGATGCGCTTGACCCGGCAATTTACAAACGCGTGACGGGCGGCGATGTGAACCAGGTTGTCGCCGGAATTCGCGCCGCTGTCGCCGCCGGTTTTGAGCGCGTGAAACTGAATTGCGTGCTGATGCGCGGCGTGAACGAGCAGGAAATTTGGCCGCTCGTTTTGTTCGCGGCGGAACACGGCGTGCCGTTGCGCCTCATCGAGCTGATGCCGCTGACGCGCACTGATGTGTTGACGGAGAAAAACTTTTATCCGGTAGGCGACGCGATGAAATTACTGCGGCAGCGTGATGAACTGATTCCACAACCGGACGCGCGGATTGGCCACGGCCCGGCGCAGTATTTTTCTTTGAAACAAACCGGCGCGCTCGTCGGCTTCATCGGCGCGTTGACAAATTTACATTTTTGCGAGAACTGCAACAAGATGCGGCTGACGGCGGATGGCAGAATCCGTCCGTGCCTCGGTGACCACGGGGAAATTGATTTGCGTTCAGCGTTGCGAAATAATTCAGACGACGCTGCGTTGCGGGAAATTTTTCTCGCGGCCTTGCAGTCGAAACCGCTAGAGCATCACTTCCGCGACAACTACCAACCGACGCGCCCTATGACCGCGATTGGCGGGTGATCTGGAGCGGGGGAGCACAGCCGCCCGCGGCTGTGGCGGTGTGCGCCACCGCGCAACGCCACGCGAGGCGCGTGTGCTCCCCAGAACTTTTTTCGCTGGCAGTTTTCTCAAGTTTTCGAGCGACTTCCACCTTTGCGCTTCCCGCTGTAAATGCTAGTTTTCATGTGTGTTTTCTCATGCTCAATTTTTCGCCTTGATCGCGCTGACCGCGCTGCTGGCATCACCGCTGTTCGCAGCGGACGCGGAGGAAATTGATTTCAATTTTCAAATCCGTCCGCTGCTTTCGGATCGCTGCTTCAGTTGCCACGGGCCGGATTCGCGGGCGCGAAAAAAGGAACTGCGGCTCGATACCAAGGAAGGATTGTTCAAGCAGCTCGACACAAATTCATTCGTCGTCAAACCTGGCGATACCAACGAGAGCGAACTCGTCCGCCGCATCTTTGTCACGGACGACGACTTGATGCCGCCGGAAAAATCCTTACGCGTGCTGTCGGCTGCGGAAAAAAATCTGCTGCGGCGCTGGGTGGAGCAAGGCGCGGAATATAGGCCGCTGTGGTCGTTCATTCCCGTCGAAAAGGTTTCTCCACCAACACCCGCAAAACATGATTGGGTGAAAAATCCGATTGATGATTTTGTGCTGGCGAAACTGGATGCGGAAAAACTATCGCCGTCGCCCGCCGCCTCGCGTGAAACCTTGCTGCGCCGCGTTTCGCTTAATTTGACGGGCTTGCCGCCGAGTGCGGAGGATTTGGACGCCGTTCTCACCGACACTTCACCCGAGGTTTACGACCGCTTCGTGGAGAAGTATTTGAGTTCACCTGCTTACGGCGAACGCATGGCGCTCGACTGGCTTGACCTTGCGCGTTACGCCGATACTTACGGCTATCAGCAAGATGAGCCGCGTGATGTTTCACCGTGGCGCGACTGGGTGATTCGCGCGTTCAACGATAATTTGCGCTACGATGAATTTCTCCGGTGGCAGCTTGCGGGCGATCTTTTGCCCAACGCCACGCGCGAGCAAAAAATTGCCACGGCCTTCAACCGGTTGCATCGCCAGACAAATGAAGGCGGCAGCATTGACGAGGAGTTTCGCGCCGAATACGCCGCCGACCGCGTGAACACTTTCGGCACCGCGATGCTCGGCCTCACGGTCGGCTGCTGCCGGTGCCACGATCACAAGTTCGATCCGCTCACGCAGCGCGATTACTATTCGTTGTTTGCGTTCTTCAACAACATTGATGATGCGGGAATGTATTCGCATTTCACCCGCGCCACGCCGACGCCAACGCTGCCGCTGACGACGGCGGAACAGGAAAAAAATCTCACCGCGCTGACACAACAAATTTCCGTCGCTGAAGCGCAGTTGAAAAAAATCTCCACCTCGTGCAGCAATGAATTTTCCGCGTGGCTAAAAACGGCAACGGTGAAATCGCCAATGCCCATCTCGCATTTCGCGTTCGACACCGTGACGAGCAACACCACGCCGGACAGTTGCTCGACGAACTTTGCGAAACTGGAAGATGGCTTTGAAATTGTTCCCGGCCACGACGGCAAGGCGCTGAAATTTTCCGGCGACAACGAAGCCGTCTGCAAGAACGTAAAAGAATTTCATCGCACGGATGAATTCTCTTTCAGCCTTTGGCTCAAGCCGTCGGAGATTCAGGATCGCGCCATCATCTTGCATCAGTCGCGGGCGCGTGAGGATGCGGGCAGCCGTGGCTTTGAATTGTCCCTCGACCATGGAAAACCATTTTTTGGACTGATTCATTTTTGGCCCGGCAACGCCATCGCCGTGCGGGCGAAAAATGTTTTGCCGACGAATGAATGGTCACAGCTCGTCGTGAATTACGACGGCTCCAGCCGCGCGGCAGGCATAAAAATTTTTCTCAACGGTGTGATGCTGGAGACAGAAGTTATCCGCGACCAACTCACCAAAGACATTGTGCATCGAGCTGAATGGGGCGACATGGAGCCGGGCAAGATTCATCTCACGCTCGGTGCGCGTTTTCGTGACAGCGGTTTCAAGAATGGGGCATTGGATGATTTGCAGGTGTTTGACGAGGCGCTGACGGCGAAGGAAGTGAAAATACTTGGAGCGCCGGCCTCCGGCGCTCCACCAACATTGGACTATTTCCTCGCCCGCGAAAACTCTGCTTACCGCGCCACGCTCGCTGACTTGAAAAAACTTCGCGAACGGCAAAATGATTTACAAAACAGCATCCGCGAAATCATGACGATGCAGGAATTGCCCGAACGCCGCGTCACGCATCTGCTCAAGCGCGGGGCTTACGATGCGCCGGGCGAGGTCGTGCAACCCGAAGTTCCTTATGCATTGCCACAGCTTGCCGCCGATGCGCCGCGCAACCGGCTCGGACTTGCGAACTGGCTGGTGGATAAAAAAAATCCGCTCGCGGCGCGCGTGGCGGTGAACCGCATTTGGAAACTGCACTTCGGTCGCGGCATCGTGGCGACGCCGGATGATTTTGGCAGCCAGGGGAAATTGCCGTCGCATCCCGAATTGCTCGAATGGCTCGCGGGCTGGTTCATGGAAAATAATTGGGACGTGAAAGCGCTGCATCGTTTGATTGTCACGTCGGCGACGTATCAGCAGTCATCGCGAGCGTCGAAGGAATTGCTGGAGCGCGATCCGGAAAACCGTTTGCTCGCGCGCGGGCCGAAGACACGTTTGCTCGCCGAGGAAATCCGCGACGGCGCGCTCGCGGCGAGCGGTTTGCTCGTCACGAACGTCGGCGGGCCGAGCGTGAAGGTGTATCAGCCGGAAGGCTTGTGGGAGCAGTCCGGCACCGGCGCGAAGTTCACGCAGGATCACGGCACGAACCTGTATCGCCGCAGCCTCTATACGTTCTGGAAACGCACCTCGCCGCCGCCGAACATGGTGACGTTCGACGCCCTGACGCGCGAGGTCTGCACCGCCAAGCGAGAGACTACCGCCACGCCGTTGCAGGCGCTCGTGCTGCTGAACGATCCGCAATTCATCGAAGCCGCGCGGGTGCTGGGTGAAAAATTGCTGAAGGAATTTCCGAACGACGTGAACGCCCGCGCGCAATCTGCTTTTAAGAAATTGATTGGGCGCGCGCCGGATGAAACGGAGACGAAAATTCTCGGCGAGATTTTTACCGAGCAAAAAGATCTGTTTGCGAAGGATGAAGTCGCCGCGAAGAAGTTGCTCGCGACGGGCGAATCTAAATTTGATGACAAGTTGCCGCCCGCTGAATTTGCAGCGACGACGCTGATGGTCAACGCCATCATGAACTTTGACGAATTTATTGTGGAGCGATGAAAACCAAACACCACATCATCTCCCGCTCGGATAATCCCACCGGGATTGTGTCCTCCAGCCCAAGGTTGCGAGGCACGAGCTACCCTGGGTTCACGTCCCGAAATAATTTTCAACCCCAACGGGGTTGGGTCATCCGTAAACCAAATGCGCCGCAACCCAGTTGGGGTTGTTTCCGTTTGTGCGTTTTTCCCAAGGTAGCTCGTGCCTCGCAACCTTGGGCTTTGAGCCGGAATCCCGTTGGGATTCGTCGGACGTTTCGTTCACGCGACGGCGTATTGGACTTCGGCGGGAAGCGGAGCGCCACGCCGCTTTCGCACGAACGAGGCGTTCGGAAATTTTCCACACCTCTCGTGCGCTCGAAAGCGGTGTCGCCGCTGCGCTCTGCCACCGCAGTCCAAGACCTCGCGGAGGTTCGGTTCACGCTTCACTCGTCACTCATCACGTTATGAATTCCATCTGCACCGGACCATTGCCCGCCGCCGGACTTTCGCGGCGCGCGTTCTTGAATCGCTTCGGCCTCGGCCTTGGCGGCATCGCGCTGGCGAATCTGATGTCGCCCACGAATGTGCTCGCGGCGCTGGCGGGCGGCGGCGCGGACAAAGGAATCATCAATGGCCAATTCCATTTTCCACCGACGGCGAAGCGCGTGATTTATCTTTTCATGGCGGGCGGGCCGTCGCAGATGGAGACGTTCGATTACAAGCCGCTGTTGAATAAACGTAATGGCGAGCAACTTCCCGATTCCGTGCGCGGAACCCAACGGCTCACGGGCATGTCGGGCAATCAATCGTCGCTGCCGCTGGCGGGTTCGCAATTTGGTTTCAAGCAGCACGGCAAAAACGGAACGTGGGTTTGCGATCTGCTGCCGCACACGGCGAAGGTCGTGGATGATTTGTGCATCGTGCGTTCGATGTTCACCGAGGCCATCAATCACGATCCGGCCATCACATTTTTTCAGACCGGCTCGCAGTTGTCCGGTCGTCCGAGCATCGGTTCGTGGATTCATTACGGCCTCGGCAGCGACAACGAAAATCTTCCCGGGTTCGTCGTGCTCATCACGCCGGGCAAGGTGGACCAGCCGCTTTACGCGCGCTTGTGGGGCAGCGGTTTTCTGCCGTCGCAACATCAGGGCGTGCAATTCCGCAGCGGCAAAGAACCCGTTTTATATTTGAACAATCCCGACGGCGTTTCGCCGCAGAGCCGTCGCTCGTTGCTGGATCGTTTGAATGAATTGAACTCGCACGCCGCTGAAAAACTCGGCGACAGCGAAGTGGACGCCCGCATCGCGCAATATGAGATGTCATACCGGATGCAGACGAGCGTGCCGGACGTGATGGACATGAGCAACGAGAGGCCCGAGACGTTCGCGCTGTATGGCCCGGACGCGCGCAAGCCGGGGACGTTCGCGGCGAATTGTCTGCAAGCACGGCGGCTCGCGGAGAAGGGCGTGAAATTTATTCAGCTCTATCATCAAGGCTGGGATCAGCACGGTGACTTGCCGAAAGGAATTTCCACGCAGTGCCGCGAGACTGACCAGGCCAGCGCCGCGCTCATCACGGATTTGAAACAGCGCGGGATGCTCGACGATACGCTCGTCGTGTGGGGCGGGGAATTCGGGCGCACGGCGTATTCGCAGGGCAAGCTCACGGCGGACAATTACGGTCGCGACCATCATCCGCGCTGCTTCAGCCTGTGGATGGCGGGCGGTGGCGTGAAGCCCGGCTACGTTCACGGCGAGACGGATGACTTCGGCTACAATATCACGAAGGACAGCGTTCACGTTCACGATTTTCAAGCGACGTTGCTGCGCTTGATGGGTGTGGATCACGAGCGGCTGACGTATCAATTTCAAGGCCGCCGCTTCCGACTGACCGATGTTCATGGCCAAGTTGTGCAGGCGTTGCTGGCGTAAATGGAAAATCAATTTTCTGTTTTAGCGCCAGAGGCGCGGATGAAAATAGCCCACAGTTTCAACTGCGGGTATTCCGAACAGATAAAAAAGGTCCCGGAGGGACGACCGATTCCTTATTTCATTTTCTGCCGCCCCGCTGGGGCTTGAAATGTTTTACGCACCTTACCCGCAGTTGAAACTGCGGGCTATTTTCGGTCGCCGCTCTGCGGCTGCGGAGTCGGCGACTTGCCAAGCGCATTTTTCTTTTTCGATCCACAACTATCCCCTAGCCTGCCGTCATGTTGTTCACCGCTGAATCCCTGTTTGACCTCACCCAGACCCAGCACGCCGCCATTTTTACCGGCTGCACTTACGCGTGGGACGCACTCGCCAAGATCGGCCCCTACGTCACGCAACAGACTTCCGGTTTGATCACCATGAATCTCCATCGCCGGGTGATGACGGAAAACGGTGCGTGGATTGGCAAATTTGTTTTCCTCGGCGAAGGCACCGTGGTGGAAACTGGCGCGATGATCAAAGGCCCTGCCATCATTGGCAAAAATTGCCAGATCCGCGCCAACGCCTACATCCGCGAGAACGTCATCATCGGCGACGACTGCGTGGTGGGCAATGCCTCCGAACTCAAGAACGCCCTGCTCTTCAACGGCGCGCAGGTGCCGCATTACAATTACGTCGGCGACTCCATTCTTGGTTACAAAGCGCACCTCGGCGCGGGCGTGAAAATTTCCAACGTGAAACTGTTTCCCGGCAATATCGAAGTGGAAGTGGACGGCACGCCGCGCGACACTGGGCTACGAAAGTTTGGCGCGCTCATTGGCGATGGCGCAGAAGTAGGCTGCAACGCCGTGCTGAATCCCGGCAGCATCCTTGGACGCGGCGCGGTGGTTTACCCGAACGTCTTCTGGCGCGGCATCCTGCCCGCGAACATGATTGCGAAGAACAAAGCGGAGATTGAAGTGGTGGTCAAACAGCCGCGCTGACCGATGATTTACTCCACACGGTAAATTTATTAATTCCCTCCCAATGGCAATCAATGAACCCTCATTCAACCTGCCACTCGCCGATGTTTTGCGGGCCGCAAACGAACTGGTCGCAGCGGGTTTGATAGCCGACTGGGCACTCGGCGGCGCGCTCGCAGCGATTTACTACGTCGAACCATTCACCACCTACGACGCGGACATTTTTTTCATTCCCAAGGACCAGGGACTTACCGCCGGGATTCCCGCCATCTACGCCTACCTGCAAGCGCAAGGCTGGCAGGTCGAGCGCGAACATTTGCTGGTGCGCGGATTCCCCGTGCAATTCCTCGCCGCCGCCGGTTTGACGGAAGAAGCTGTGCGCGAGGCTGAACGCATTGATTACGAAGGTGTGCCCGCCAAAATTTTTGGCGCCGAACACATCGTAGCCATTGCCGCCAGCGTGGGACGAGCCAAGGACAAGGCACGGATTGAGCAAATGCTCCAGCAGGCCGACCTCGACAAAACGCGACTGGAAAACATCCTGCAACGGCATAAACTACCAATGTTATGAAATTAGAAATACGCCAGAAACTCGCCCGCGAGCCGTTTGCGGAAAAAATCCGCAAGGTGGCGCAGCTCATCCGACTCGCCAAAACATTTCCACGCCGCCCGCGTGTCTTGACCACCAACCGCGCCGACCAATGAAAACTGGCGCGGCCGCCTGCCCGCGAACATGATTTTGAAGAACAAGGCGGAGATTGAAGTCGTGGTGAAACGACCGAAGGGAAATTAAGCAGTTTATTGTTTCGAAACTATAATGAAACCAAACCCTCTTTATGGTCAGTGGATTGGAGGATTCCGAGGAAACCCATCCACTCCTGGTAATCATACTTTTGCGTTTGCCGCGTTCGCGTGGGGCATCTCGGTGGTGGGCGTGTTCGCTTCGTGGCCGCAGATCAATGAAATCGCGCAAGGTATCCAAAGTTGAAGTCACGCACGCCAGACCATCACGAGCCACGAAGCCAGCCCGTGATGAAATACTGCGTTGGGCAGACATCGTCCCTGCAACGGGTGTCATTCTCGCTTCGGAGTGAATCGTTCCATGCCGTTTTTGCTTTCGCCGCTGCGTGGCGTTTGTTAGAAAACTCTCGTGCGAAAAATCATTTTCATGGTCGGCCTGTGGTTCGGCCTGCTCAGTTTGGCTTCTGCTGCCGAGGTCAATGTGTCGTTGACGGATGGTGCCTTGTTTCAGGGCGAGTTAATTAAGTTTGACGATAACGGCGTCCAACTTCGGATGGGCGAGACGTTCACGAATTTGCAATGGGGTAGTTTGTCGCAGGAGTCGCTAAAACAATTAGTGCAAAACCCTATGCAGAACATTAAGAAGCAAACCATCGCTTCTTTGGCGGGACCGTTTATCGAGCCAGAAGTTTCGCAGCGTCCACCTAAACCCGAGATCAAGATCAATGAGGTGAGGGGGCGGCTGGATCGCCCGGAAAATCCGTCTATTCTCGGGGGCTTGGTAAAATCATCGGTGGGCAAATTTATTTTATTCATCCTCTTCCTCGCCAACTTGTATGCGGCGTATGAGATTTCCATCGTGAAAGCGCGGCCAGTGGCACAGGTGATGGGCGTGGCAGCGGTATTGCCAATTATCGGACCGATCATTTTTTTGATCATGCCAATGGTGGTTCACCAACAGGAGGATCAGGTGGAGTTGGCCGCTCCAGCGGGAACGCAGGCGGCGGCAGTGCAGGCGCACGCGGAGAATCCTGAGATCCAGATCGGCGAGGCTTCTTGGAAACAGCCGGAAGTAAAAAAAGCGGAGGCGCAGGTATTTGCGCGCGGTAAATTCACCTTCAACAAACGTTTCATTGAGACGAAGTTCGCGGGCTTCATGGGCACGGAACCGAAGGGTGACGCGCTGAAGTTCGGGCTGGAAGTGAAGAGCAGCGCCGCGCATTTTGCGGCGGATCGCATCGCGCAGGTGGGCGCGGCGGAAGCGATTTTCGAGACGGCTCAAGGTCAAGTCACCGTGCCGTTTGCCGATATACTGGAAATTAAATTGAATCCAAAACCAGAATGAAATATCGCAGCATCTTATTGTTTGGCGCTCCCGGTGTGGGCAAAGGCACGCAGGGAAAAATACTCGGTGCGATCCCGCATTTTTTCCATTGCGCCTGCGGCGATGTGTTCCGCAATTTGCGCGCGGATAGTCCCCTCGCCCGCACGTTCATTGAATATTCCGGGCGCGGTCAGTTAGTGCCAGACAAGCCGACGATCCAACTCTGGAAACATTTCATCGAGAACAATACGGAGATCGGGCGCTTTCATCCCCAGATGGACACGCTGGTGCTGGATGGCATTCCTCGTAACGTGGAGCAGGCGAAAATTTTGCGGAACACGCTCGACGTTACGGCAGTTTTCTACATGCGCTCGAAGGATGAGGAAAGTCTCGTGGCCCGGATGCAGCGGCGCGCCATCAAGGAAAACCGGCTCGACGACGCGAACCTGGCCGTGATCCGCGACCGGTTGCACGTCTATGAAAACGAGACGAAACCGGTGCTGAAGTTTTACGGTCGCAAGTTGGTGCATACCATCAACGCCGATCAAACGCCGGCCAAGGTGCTCGCGGATATTTTGCGTCATGCCACCAAGAAGTGAGCGCGTGCGATGACGCCGCTGCGTATCATCTTCATGGGCACAGCGGAACTTTCCTGTGCGAGCTTGGAAAAACTTTGTGCCGATAAAAACTTTGCTGTCCTCGCGGTTATTACCCAACCGGATAAGCCCAAAGGCCGCGAGCTAAAACTCACGCCTTCGCCAGTAAAAATTCTGGCTGAAAAACTTCAATTACCCGTCCGGCAACCGCTCAAGGCGCGCGACGAACACTTCATCGCCGAACTTCGCGAATTGAACGCCGACTTGATGGTGGTGGTGGCATACGGACAGATTTTGCCGCCAGCCATTTTGGATCTGCCTCGCTTCGGTTGCCTCAATGTCCACACCTCGCTCCTGCCGAAGTATCGCGGCGCGGCCCCGATCCAGTGGGCGATTGCGGATGGCGAACCGGAAACCGGCGTGACGATTATGAAGATGGATGCGGGCCTGGACACGGGGCCGATTCTGTCGGTGCGCCGGACACCGATTTTGCCAACAGATGATTCCCAAATTCTTCACGACCGCCTGGCGCAACTCGGCGCCGCGTTGCTGATGGAAACAATTCCGGATTACGTCGCCGGAAAAATCACGCCGCAACCACAGCTGGCGGCGGGCTCTACTTACGCCGCTAAAATTAAAAAAGAAGACGCGCATATCGATTGGAATCTGCCCGCACAAAAGATCTGGCACCGGCTCCGCGCTTTCACGCCGTGGCCGGGAGCATTCACTTTTCTGCCCGCTGAACCGAAAGCGCAGTTACTAAAAATCTGGAAGGCTGAAGTGGTCGAAAAATCCGGTGATTGCGGGACTGTTTTAGCAGCCGACAAAACTGGCATCATCATCGCGTGCGGCGAAAATGCGCTACGGGTTTTGGAATTACAACGTGAAGGCGGCAAGCGGCTGAGCGCCGAACAATTTCTACAAGGCGTTCCGCTGAAGGCTGGAATCAAACTCGGTTGATGCAAGATGAAGATAAAATTTTTCACAACCGGCGGCACGATTGATAAAGTTTATTTCGATGCCCAGAGCGAATTTGAAGTCGGTCCACCGCAAGTTTCTGAATTACTGGGCGACGCCAATGTGACTTTTGTTTATGAGGTCGAATCCATTCTGCGGAAAGATAGCCTGGACTTGACCGAGGCGGATCGCGCACTCATCCGCGAACACGTGGCCACTGATCGCGCGACGCGCATCGTGGTGACTCATGGAACGGATACAATGATCCAAACGGCAAAAGCATTGCAGGGAATTCCCGGTAAGACCATTGTGTTGACTGGTTCGATGCAGCCGGCGCTGCTGCGCGTGACCGATGCGGGCTTCAATCTCGGCACCGCAGTGGCCGCAGTGCAGATTTTACCGCCGGGAGTTTATATCGCGATGAACGGCAGTATTTTCAATCCGATGACGAGCAAAAAAAACGTCGCAGAACATCGCTTCGAAGAAATTCCCTGAATTATTTTGTCCCGCGACTGGCATGGTTTCTCTCATCAGGAATAAGCCATCGACTTCATTTCAAAAAAAATACTTATTTCTTCGCAACGCCCTTGACAGTTTTCAGAATAGGACGATGGTATCAGCGGCTGGTGTGGACGTAAGTGTCGGTTGACAGTAGCAGGCAGTGTTAGTTGATAGTGCAGATAGTTCGGTTGCAGTGTCGGTTACGGTGTCTGGTCAGTCAGTTGGTAGATGCGCCCACGCCAGCCATTTCTTCTTCAACTAAAACATTCTGGTTTGCTTTAGCTAATTGATGGTTTTTCCCAAGCTAAAGCACCGCCCCCGGCGCGAGTGCCGGTCGCAAAGCAACCTTGCAGCAGATAACCGCCCGTCAAGGCGTCCCAGTCAATCATTTCACCGGCGACAAAAATTCCCGGCAGCCGGCGCACCATCAACCCCGAATTCAATTCGCACCAACGCACCCCGCCCGCCGAAGAAATGGCCTCGGCCATCGGACGCGAGCGAGCGAGTTTGAGAACGCAATGCTTCGCGGTCACCGCCAGCGATTCAGTGGAGGTGAACGGCGCATGAGTTTCTAATATGGCGAATGCCGCGTCACTCAATTTCCAGCGGGAGCGAGCTTCAGCTAGAAAGTTGCGCGGACAATTACCAAGTTTTTTTACGAGCTGCTCGACGCTGTGGGCAGGCTTAAAATCAATGGCAATTTCCGGTTGCGGCATGGCGCGCAACACCTGGCCGAGCTGATAAATCGCGCCTCCCTCCAGTCCATATTTCGTCACCAGCAATTCGCCTGACACCGTAGTTTGACCCGCGCACGCCGTGATATTTTTCAACGGCTTACCTTCTGCTTGCACGAGCAAGGCGGGCGGCCAAAAAATTTCCCAGCCGCAATTTGACGCCGTTAAGGGTGCGACCGCTACGCCGAGTGTTTCAAAGCCTGAAGTCCATCCGCCATCGGAGCCGGTCTCAGCCCACGAGCCGCCACCCAACGCAAAGATCACCGCATCTGCTTCGACAGTGCGGCTTTCATTATCGACTTGAAAATCAATCTGCCATCGCGCGCCCGCGCGAAGTGCGATCCAACGATGGCGCAAAGCAAATTTTACTCCAGAAGCACGCAGTCGTTGCACCCAGCGGCGCAACAGCGGAGCGGCTTTGAGTTCACGCGGGTAGACGCGGCCGCTGGTGGCCGCAAAGGTTTCCACGCCGAGTTCCGCGGCCCATTGGCGCAATGCTCCCGCATCGAATTCCCCGAGGAGTGACAGCCAGAAATCCGGCGGTTGATCTAAGCCCCAGTAGCGATCGGAAAAAGTCTCACGCGGTTCGGCGTGCGTCAGATTCAAGCCGCCGCGACCGGCCACGAGAAATTTTCGGCCCACGGACGGCTTGGCATCAAATAGCGTGACGAATGCTCCGCCCGCAGCCGCGACTTCCGCTGCGCGCAAGCCGGCTGGACCACCGCCGATGATCGCAATGTGTTTGATATCGAGTTGGAGCCGGTTGGCTGTATCAGGCAACGGCGATTACCGAAGCATCACCGAGCATAAGATTTTTAAGAACGGGAGGCACAAGAAAAACCGGCATACCCGCAGGCGAATGTAGAGGCCGGCGATGCGCGATGCACCGCGGCCCTCTTCACGAAGATATAACCTTCACGTCAAGCGACGCGCCGGGAAGTCGCAGGCGCTGCCTTAGGCTTCTCTTTTTTTTTCTTCTTGGTTTCTTTTTTGTGACTGTTATTTCCTTTGGCCATAATAATGTTTTGGTTCTAGCTAACCTTAGTTACGCAGATTCCGGTAAATATTTCAATCGCTTTGGCTGTCATTTTTTTGCTCGGAACGAACAGTTTGTGAAGGACGCTAACGCGGCAGAACAAAAACGGGCCGAGAATTGAAAACCGATTCAACTCCGCTACGACGCGGCGGCGGGTCGCGAATTCAATACCCGCGAAATCGTTGATCACTATTTCCTGCCAAATAATAAATGACGGCCAAAAGAAAATGCGCTTTCCGTTTTCCGCTCCTCCGCATAGATTCCGCGCATGAGAGACGCATCCTTAAAATTTCTTAAAACCCTGGTCAATACACCTAGCCCGGTTGGCCACGAAACCCGCGGCCAACGCATCTGGCTCGACTATGCAAAACAGTTCGCGGATGAGACATTTTCAGATGCCTACGGTAATTGTGTCGCCGTGCTGAACAAGGGTGGGTCGCCTCGAATTATGCTTGCGGCGCACGCCGATGAAATTGCCATGGCTGTTAATTATATCGATGACAACGGTTTTATTTACGTTCGACGGATGGGTGGGATTGACGCCGCGATCACCAAGGCCCAGCGCATTGCCATCCACACGCGCAACGGTGCTGTGAAGGGTGTGGTCGGCAATGTCGCGCCGCATCTCACGAAGCAGGATGGCGATCCGAAGCCGCCTAAGATTCATGATATTTTTATAGATATTGGCGTGAGCAGTCGCAAGGAAGCCGAAAAACTCGTGCGCGTTGGCGACCCGATCACGCTCACGGATGAATTCGATGTTTTGCGCGGCGACCTCGTCGTGGCGCGAGCTTTTGATAATCGCATCGGCACGTTTGCCGTCGCGGAAGCCCTGCGTTTGTTGAAGGAATCTAAAATCCCCATCCACGCCGAGGTGTGCGCCGTTTCAAACGTGCAGGAAGAAGTCGGCTTGCTCGGCGCTCGGCAGATCGCGTATTCACTCAAGCCCGACATCGCGCTCGTCGTCGACGTGACGCACGCGACAGATTATCCGACGGTGAGCAAAGCGCAGCATGGCGACACCCGGATCGGTGCCGGCCCCGCGATCACGCACGGCGGTTGCAATCATCCCGAAGTGGTCAAACGCATCGAAGCGGTGGCGAAATCAAAAAAAATTCCGCTCCAACACGAAGCCATGTCAGCCTCCAGCGGCACGGACACGGATGTTATTTTCTGGACGCGCGGCGGCATTGCCAGTGCTTTGATTAGCTTACCGAACCGCTACATGCATTCGCCGGTAGAAGTCGTGAGCTTGAAAGATTTAGAAATGATCCCGCAGCTACTGGCTGGCTTTGTGCAATCGCTCAAAAAAGGCGAGGAGTTTAAAGTAAAAATTTAGTAGCGATTTCGGTTTAGTCTAACGGAGCAAAGCCATGCTGAAATTATTGCCCTATCCGCAGTCAGTAAAACTGATGCGCGGAACCTATTTGTTACCGAAACAGAAACCGCTTTCGGCGATCAAAGTAACCCAGACCAACGCAGACCCAAAACAACCGGAGGGATATGGCCTCACGATTTCAAAAAGCGGCATTGAAATATCGTTCCGCGATGCGGACGGCCTGAGAGCAGCAAGTGCCACCTTGCGACAATTGCTTCGTGAACACGGTCGCACCCTGCCCTGCCTTAAAATTCACGACTGGCCTGATTTTCCACGACGCGGTGTGATGCTGGATATTTCGCGGGGCCGCGTTCCAAAGTTGGAAACCTTGCTCAGTCTCGTTGAGAAATTATCCGATTTCAAAATCAACGAATTTCAGCTCTACACCGAACATACGTTTGCCTACAAAAAATACCAACGCATCTGGCAAAGCTGGGGCGCGCTGACGGCGAAGGAAATTCAAACGCTCGATCAACGCTGCCGCGAACTCGGCATCGACCTAGTGCCGAATCAAAATTCATTCGGGCACCTGCGATATTTCCTCGAAGATACCAAACTAAAAAAGCTCGGCGAACTTTCGGAGCCATTTCTCGCCGAGACCAAAGACTTCCTCCGTCGTCCGACCACACTTGCGCCGAATCATCCGGGCACCCTGCCCTTCGTGCACGGACTTTACGATGAGTTGCTCCCGAATTTCACCAGTAATTTTTTCAACATCGGCGGCGATGAAACCTGGGATCTCGGCAAAGGACAGAGTAAGAAAATCGCCGAGCGCAAAGGCAAAAGTCGCGTTTACCTCGACTTCATAAAAAAACTTCACCGCGAAGTTTCTGCGCGTGGCCGGACGATGATGTTTTGGGGCGACATCATCCTGAAACAGCCTGCGCTTATCCGCGAACTTCCGAAAAACATCATCGCGCTGAGCTGGGGTTACGAGGCAGATCATCCGTTCGAAACGGAAGCGGCACAGTTTGCGAAGGCCAAAATCCCCTTCTACGTTTGCCCCGGAACTTCGACCTGGCAAACGATTATCGGCAAACATGACAATGGTTTCGCGAATCTTCGCGCCGCCGCTAACGCCGGGAAAAAGCTCGGCGCCGTTGGCTACCTCAACACTGACTGGGGCGATGGCGGGCATCCGCAACCACTCGCCGTGAGCTGGCCGCTGTTTGCTGCCGGCGCGGCGCTCGCTTGGAATTCCAAGTCGCGCGCTGAAAAAAATCTGGCCGCTATTTTGAATCGCGAGGTATTTGGCGATTCAACTAATACGGTTGCTCAAGCTGGATTGAAGCTTGGCCACGCACACCAGAAACTCGGCGTGAAAGCCTTGAACGAGACGCCGCTCGGCACCGTCATCGCCGCGCCAAAACCGAAAGAGTTGGAATTGTTCTGCCGCAACGGATTGAAATGGTTCGCGAAAATTCCCGCAAAAAAAATCCGCGCCGCACTCGCGGAAATTGAGAAACAGCGCGCCGTCTTGCATCGAGCCGAGAACTCGATGCTCACTGAAGAACTTGATCTCGCTGCCCGCATGGCGGCCCAATCTTGCAAATTCATGCTGTGGCAGCAGGCTGTCACCGCCAAAAAAACTGACAAAGCGAAAGGCCTCGCGCAGCAGGGCATCCGCGAACTGGAAAAACTCGAACGCGATTTTAATGCGCACTGGCCGCTGCGGAATAAGGCGACCACGAAACATTGCTCGCCGTTCTTGAAGTGGCGGATGGAAGATTATCGGCGCGGGAACTGGAGTTGAGTTAGGAGACATCTGCGGCTGCGCCCCCGCCACACAAAGAATCACCTGCCGGGAAAATTGCGGCGAGGACGGATGGGCGGTGGGGCCTTCGTTTTCAGCGGCGAGAGCTGGGGTGGTTTCGGCCAATGCCGCTCTGCGAACTGCGCGACTTTTTCCGCGACCACCGGCATCGGCTTGGCCAACGAAGGCATGATTGGTTTTGCCAGCAACGAAGCTTCCAGTTTGGCGGCCACCTCACCGATTTTTATTTCGGGAAATTTCATCTCGCCAATTTCAAAATCCTTAAAACCACCCACCGCGCCGAGCGCTGCGAAATTCAACTTCGGCATCGTTGGCTGCACTTGCGTAATCTGCGTCTCATAACCATTGACCACCCAATCGAGCTTGCCCGTGGCGAGGTCTAAAAGCAAACCATGCACGGGAATTTTTGGGCCGATCAGCGGACTTGTGCGCGCGAAATCACAAGCCTTGATGACGTTCTGGCGTTCGCTGCCGAACATTCCGAAAAATTCATTCACGTTTTCCGGCAGCGTGCTGCGCTCTACGCCGAGCGCTTTAAGTTTGTCGAGCAACACCATCGTTGTGGTCTTGCAGACTTGGCAATCCGTATGGCCGATGATGGCGATCTCGCGTCCGCCCTTGACCGCGCACGCCAGCGCGAGCGACCGCATCGTGCTACTCAACGTGCTGGTGATGGTGTTGCCCGCGTTGCGCAGCCAGATGAACTCCTCGGCAGGCAGGGCCAACGCATTCGGAAAAAATGCGTTCAAGCGCGGATCAATGCACGTCAGCGCCACGACCGGTAACGCATCTGCGAAATCCGCCGGATGCAAGCCCGCCGTCGCGTCGCCGGCCACGGCCCGGTGGTTCGCGTCAATGATGGCTTCGAAGAGGCGCATGGGAATTTATCTGATTTGTCTGGCAGTTGAGGACGGCGGCAAATAATTTTCACGCGTGACGACCTTGCGTCCGGTTTTCGCTTCCAGTTCCAAGCGGGCTTTTTTGGCGATGCGTCCGCCGGTTTTCGCCGCGACTTTATTTTCCGCCACGCCCGTCGCCGTCACGCTCTCGGCGATCTGCCGGGTGGACAACTCGGCGAGCGCGGTGAAAATCAATTCCGCCTCGCTCATGTGATCCCGCAGATTTTCCGTTTTCAGCGCCTTGAGATTTTTGTGCGACTGCTCGCTCACCCCGGCCCACTCCTGATGGATGATGTTGGTGAGTATGGCAAATTCATCGCCCTTTTTGACATCATGCCCGGCCCAATAATCAGTAAGTTTGTTGCGCGTCTCCTGCCCGGTCATGCGCTGCTCGATCCACTTGGCGCTGCGGCCCTGTTGCTGCCAGGTCTCGCGGGCGCGGGCGAGCGCGCGGGCGGGATCGGCCAGCTCCTGCATCCGCTCATAGCCGACCTTGGCGAGCCAAAGCTTGATCGGTTCGGCCTTGGGGCTGGGAACGCTCTGAATGAGGCGCAACAATGTCTCGGCGGTAGCCACATCGGCGAGATAGTTTTTGCCGTCGGCGGCGGGCATTTTCAGTTGGTTACAATTTGTAACCAACTGACTGCCCTCCTTGTTGAGCCGGTGTTTCAGGACTTTCCAGTAATTCTGCGCGAGCTTGTAATCCGCCTGTTGCGTCAGCACCCGGATGATGTCCACAACTGAAAACCACCACGTCTCGGTCTTTTCGTCGAAGTGGCGGCGGATTTGATAGCCCTCAAAAATGGCGAGGTCGTTTTTCATGGTGAAGTGGGATTGAGAGATGACATTTTCAACCGGTTACAAATTGCAACCGGTTGGCGGGTTTGGCCGCGAAAGAATTTCAGTTGGTCACATTTTGTGACCAACTCCCTTTCCAGTCCACTCAACCGGTAACAATTTGTTACCGGTTGGCTGACGCGCCCGCAGCCGGTTTTCAACCGGTGACGACTTGTCACCGGTTGACAGCAAAGTGCGCGGTGGTTCGCATCGAGAATGGCTTCAAAGAGGTGCATGAAAATCAATAAACTCTTGCAACTGGATCATAGGCCCAGCGAACAAATACCTTGCACGAATCATATTCTGAAACGGGATGACTCGGACGAAGTTTATACCTTACTGCAAGTTCGCCGTTGGCATGAATCACTCCTCTGCCAGTATAAGAACCTGCGTCAATCAAAGTTCCAGCCTGATTGTAAAAACGGAGATCCAACTGCGGGTCTTTCCAATCCAACTCGCATTTATTGGTAAGCACCACCACGACGTAGTTTGCCTGACCCACCTCGTCCGGCTGGCAATTCATGTGCGTCTCCACCACTGAAACGCAGCCGATATGCGGGGCATAACTTCGGCCAGCATTCATAAACTGCATCACCCAAAACGAAAACGAAGCGATAAACACGAGCGAAAGAATGCCGAACGAAGCTATTGTGACCGACGGGTTCCGCAGTGAAAAAAGCGAAAGCCAGTTCCGGCAGTGCGGACAGATTTTTGCACCCGGCTTGGTTTCCTCGGCACAATATGGACACGGTTTGTTCATGATTTGATCAGTCATTGTTGAACCAGAGTCCCGGTTCTTTCGCGCTCGTGACCGTGGCTTTGACGCCGGAGTGCGGGGGGATTTTGTCGAGCGAGTATAAAGTGAGCTTGAACGAACCCTCGGTGTGTGAAGGCAGCACGCAATATGCGTATCCTCCGTTTCCGACCTCGAATGTTTTTCCGCCCGAATCCAGAAAGCGGGCTTCAAACCCCATCAGTTGCCATTTGTATTCGCTTTCGTTGGTCACAACACCTGAGACCACGACGTTGGTATGTTCAAGCGTTGACTCCACACCAAACTGCGTGCTTAACACTGTTAGCTTGTGACGTGCCGGAGAATACTGCCTGCTGAAGCCGAAATATCGAATAACACAAACCACTGAAACAACCAGCATCACCAAAGCAAGGAAAGCCAGCACGTCGTTTTCTGAAACAAAAAACCAGCGGTTCTGTGGGCGGCGGCAATACGGGCAGACTTTCGCCGCCACCTTGATGGTTTCGGCGCACAGCGGGCAGGTTTTGGTCTGTTCGGCTTCGGCCATAAAATTTCACACGCCGCACTCGCGTTTCCGCTGCGGGCGGCGCACGAGAAAATCAATCAGCGCGCCAATCCAGTGCGTGAGCGCGATGACGAGGATCCACACGATCTTGTCGTTGCCCTGGCTCGGTTCCTTCGTCGCGCAGTCCACGAGCATCCAGATCCAGAACACGGTCAGCAAGAGGCCGATGATCCCCATGACAATGAAGAAGAGGATTGGCAGCAGCGCCAGCAGTGGGGTGGGGTCGGAGTGCATAATTTTATTTTGGTTCGCCAGATTCATCCTTGCCCATCGCTTTCTTCAGCGAGGGAACTTGTTCCAACAATTTTTCAAACTTCACGCCGGTCAGACTTTCGATGATGGGCGGAAGCTGGCTGATGATCTGCGTCACGTCGCCGGTGAGCTTGCTCGCGCCGCCGCCGGGACCGTTACCGGAATTGATGATGACCATCTTCTCCATCTTGGACAGCGGCTCGCTGACTCTGGCCGCGACTTCGGGAAGGATGCGCACGATCATTTCGATGACGGCGGCTTCGTTGTAATTCTTAAAGGAATCCGCCTTGGCCTGCATCGCGGAAGCCGTCGCCTTGCCTTGCGCTTCGATGACTGACGCCTCAGCTAATCCGCGGGCCTTGTTGGCTTCGGCCTCGGCGATACCGGTGGCCTTGGCCACGTCGGCGGACGCAAAACCTTTGGCCTTCGCGGCGGAAGCGGCACCGGCGGCTTCGGTCTCAAGTTGAAATTTCGTGGCGGCTGCCAGCGTCTCGACGCGATAACGCTCGGCGTCGGCGGGCTTCTGCACGTTCGCTTCGAGTTCGCGTTGCTTGCGCAGAATTTCCTGTTGTTGCAGCTCGATCTGCTTCTGCTTCTCAATGATCTGCACCTGCACTTCTTCCGCCTTCACGAGCTGGCCGGTCTTGAAGCGTTGCAAATCATAGGCGAGATCGGACTCGGCCTTTTTCTGGTTCACGATTGCTTGATACTGCGCGACGTTGCTCTGGTAATCACGTTGCGCCTCGGCAATTTTGGAGTCAGCGGCGAACTTCGCCTCCTGCCCGGCTTGCGTGGCTTGAGACGATTTGATCATCGCGTCGCGGTCGGCTTCGGCTTGCGCGATCTGCGCGTCGCGTTTGACCTGGGCGATGCGCGGCTTGCCGAGCGCATCAAGATAGCCTTGCGTATCGCGGATATCGCGGATGGTGAAGCTGACAATACCAAGCCCCATGTTCGCCATGTCACCGGCGGCAACTTCCTGCACCTTGGACGCAAAGGCATCGCGGTTCTGGTAAATTTCCTCAACGGTCATCGTGCCAAGAATCGCGCGCAAATGGCCTTCGAGCGTCTGCGTGGCGATGTTACGAATCTCGTCCTGGGCCTTGCCGAGGAACTGCTCCGCCGAGGTGCGAATCGAAATGTCGTCGCCCTTCACCTTGATCTGCGCCACGCCGTCCACTTTTACCGGCACACCTTTGCTCGTGTAAACTTCTGGCGTCTGCACATCAATTGTCAGCAGCTCCAGCGACAGCAAATCCACCTTCTCGAAAATCGGCATGACGAACGTGCCGCCGCCTTTCACGATGCGGAAACCAACTGTGGTGCCGTCTTCCAGCTTATGTTTCTTGCCGGAGACGATCAGCACCTGGTTGGGGCCGACCTTGGTGTAACGGCTAAAGATCATGTAAAGCAGGAGGAACACGACGACGACGATGACGATCGCCGCGATGATGCTGATGCTGCCTTGAATGAGGTTTAGTTCAGCGAGCAGAGGAACGAGTTGGAGTTGCATAATAATTATTGGTTAGTGAAATCCGAACGGTCAAAGGGAGGTGACATAAAATTGCGTGCCGACCACGCGAGTGATCTTGACGAGTTTCCCACTGGCAATCGCCGAGCCGTCCTCCGTGCGCGCCGGCGCCGTGTAGCGTGAACCGCTGACAACATAGGCGATTTCGCCGACGCCGTTTGCGGGAATGGGCGACGCCACACTCGCCTCAGTGCCAGCCAGCCGGGCGATGTGGGATTCGCTGGAGCTTTGCGTGTGACGGAACACCGAGCGCAGAAAAACGAAAAGCACGCCGGCGATGGCTAGCGCACAAAACATGGATAGCGGCGCGCTGACGATGACTTTTTTAGTTGCGGGAAACTCCGTGAAAATCAAACCGAACCCGCCAAACGCCGTGATGAAGGAAGCGATGATGGTGGGACTGAAAATGGAGATGCCCGGCATATCGCTGCTATCGGCCCCCGCCTCGGCATGCCCGCCGCTGCCGCCGACATGATCCGAATGTCCGCCAAAAAAATGTCCCGCCACCACGCTCACCAGAGTGAACACCACGCCCACCACGAGACAAATTAAATATATCATCATAAGCCAGCTCCTTCTTATTTGGTTAATAGCATTAGAACACCAAGCTCACAGAAAGTGCAAGCTGGAATGGATACTGTTTTCGCAACGACAAAAATTCTGGCCCTATTCAAACCGAGGGCGGCGGCGGTCGCTTGAATAATTTTGAGGAAAAATTGGAATCGCGGTGTTCTAAAATCACCGCGCAACCCGTCTTTCTTAAACACGGACTAGTCGCACTCGCAGCGAATCAAAGGTAATTTACGGCAACGTGTGACCGGGAATGCTGCACTTCGGCGATTCGCTGAGGGGACCAAGAGTGTAGCTGCCACCTTGCGGACACTTGGGCAATTCGCCATTCATCAACTTGATGTAAGGTTTGATGTCGTCTTCGGTGGGAACGTCCTCCGCTTTTTTATTTTTTTCGAGCGCCCACTGATTTTTGGCGGCATCCATTTGGCGAAGATTATTGATACACGCATTCATCTGTGACGTGCTGCGAGCTTTGACGAAATTGGGGATCGCGACCGCAGCCAAAACACCGGGCACGACGGCCACCGGCAATAGCATCAGCGCCGCAGCGCTTTGATTACCGTTACCAATTGTGAGGCTGCCATCGGGTGTATTCATCCCGACGGAATAAGAAAACGAAGCGCGATCGGCGCGGAAAAAAGATTCAAGCCACGCGGCCTGCGCTGCGGAAGTCGTATTGCCATTCGCGCCGGCGAGGGTTTGTTTTTGGATCTTCATCATGGTTTGACCAAACTTGGCGCTGATGAACGAAAATTGATTTCCCTGCGCCGGTAGTCCTTGGGCGAGCTGCTTAAATTCGGCGGTGCTTTTTAGTCCCGGCTGGTCGCCAGCTTTTACCGCGAGCGATTGATTGACCAACTCGTCCGCAGAGCTGATGAACAGATAGCCACCGCTGCTCGCCGCCGTGGGACGCAAATTAATCGCGAATGGTAATGGCACCGGCAGCGTGCGCATTTTCAATCCCGTTTTGTCAACATTCACCACCTGCTGATTCTTTTTTAATTCCTCGGCAATCCGATTGAACACGGTGTCGTCGGTCACGCGGACGGCAATTAAAATCCCCGGCTCCGGAATCATAATCGCCCCTTGCGGCAAGGGAATCGGGATGTTGTTAGACTCATTGAGAGTGATGGCGATGCCAAATTCCCCGCCGAGCGAATGTAAGAAAGTGTCCCAATTGAGCTTCGTGCTTTTCTCGAATTCAGTGGGTAGTTGTTTGAGAAAATCGTTTGCCTGCGGAAACCCTGATTTAGCAGCCTCCGCTCGGGCGGTTTCCCACATCAACGGCAAATCCATGTCCGCAAAAATGGCGAATGCGGTATTCGCTGGCAACAGGTCCAAGCCGGTGAGCGGATGTGGTGCGCCGCCGCCGAATTTCCAGAGGAAGCCGCCGTCTTTGCCGGGGAAGTGATGCAACAGAAATTTATTCCGATACATTCCCTTTTCAATTTCCACCGAACTGATGCCCACACCGCTGACAGTTTCGATGCCGCTGTCGGTGATGAGATGGCCAACGAGATCGAAGGCTTTGTTAATATTTTCAACATCCTCCGGCTTGGCGTCGGGAAATGAAGTGAAGGTCTTACGCCAGGTCTCCACTTTGGCGGAGAGTTGTTCCAGCCATTGCGCGGTGCCGAGGTAGAGATAAAAATTTCCGCCGGGATCAAGCTGGGCCGTGACTTCATTGAAACTGGTTTTGCTCACGGAGGTGAGGACCGCCGGCGCTGGCACCGGTTGCGCCAGACACACCGCAGTCAGTCCAATGATGAGAGTGACGGTGAGGGCGATAGAATTTCGAAGATTTTTTTTCATAGATGATGTTCCCGTAAATTCCACTGGCTAGTGCCATGAGAAAACCAGTTTCCCGATAAAGGTAAAGCGAATTCGAGTTTATGAACGATGCGGTTCTGGATCGGAATAACAGTTGAAATAAAAAGGCGACGGCGTAATGATGCGAGTCATGAAGTCCAAACCTCGCGGATTTACCCTCGTCATGCTGCTGGTGGTCATTGCCGTGGTCGCCATCCTCGCCGCGGTCTTGCTGCCGGCACTGGCCTCGGCCAAGAAAAAAGCACAGGGCATAAGTTGCATCAATAACTTAAAACAATCCGGCCTCGCTTTTAAAATATGGGCGGGCGACAACGAGGATAAGTATCCGATGGAAGTTTCAACCAGTAAACACGGCACTGCGGAATTCAATACTGGGGCAACTACCTTCCGTCATTTTCAAGTCATGTCGAATGAATTGAGCACGCCCAAAATTTTGATTTGTCCGAACGACTCGCGAATAGCTGCCGATAATTTCGCCCGGTTGAAAAATAAAAATCTTAGCTATTTTGTCGGCTTGGATGCGAATGACTCCGATCCACAACGGTTTTTGGACGGCGACCGAAATATAACCAGCGAGTCTGAGCCGGAGAACGGAATTTTGAAACTGACGCCCGGCGGGCCGGTGAGTTGGACAAGTGCGATCCACGTCAACATAGGTAACCTTGGCCTCGCCGATGGCAGCGTGCAGCAATTGTCAAACACGGCTTTGAAAAATACGCTCAAACAATCGGGCGACGCAACGAACACTTGGCGGATTTCGTTGCCGGAATAAGTCGGCATTGCAGAGAAAAAATTCGTCCACCGTCCCCGCGACTCGCTGGCGCGACCGTTAGCGTTTAGCGCTATTTTTGAAACTTTCTTCCGCCTGCACTTTTCGCTAACATTCATCGGTTGAACAAACTAGCCGAACCAACATTTGTGTGGGAGCCGGTCACGCCGCGGGGTGTGGCTGTCTTCGCGCGAGCGTCGCTGCAACGGCTATTGATCGTGCAAGCCATCGTCGCCGCGCTCGCCACGGCCGCCGTCATCTGGTTGGTGGTGGACGGCATTTTTCCGACCATCGAATCAGCGATTGATCGGCTTCCCGAAACCGGCGAGCTGCGGGCGGCGAAACTGAACTGGCACGGCGATGATCCGGTTCTGTTGGCCGAGGGGAAAATTCTCGCGCTGTCCGTGGACGAAGAACACGGGGGCGCGTTACGCTCACCCGCTGATTTTCAATTCGAGTTTGGCAAAAAATCCGTCCGCGCCTTCTCACTCTTTGGTGAGACAGACACATCTTATTCACCTGACTACATCATCGCCTTCAACCGTCCGGACGCGCGGCCGGCTTGGGGTGCGTGGTCGCCAGAAATCCTCGGCGTGATCGCGTTTGGAACCTTTGCCGGTCTGCTGCTAGCGTGGACCGCACTCGCCACGCTCTATTTTCTACCTGTCTGGCTGATCTGTTTTTTTACCAACCGCGACCTCGGTTTCGGCGCCAGTTGGAAGCTCGCCGGGGCGTCCCTCATGCCCGGAGCGCTGCTGCTCTCGTTATTTCTCGTCGCCTACGATTTTGGCTGGTGCGATCTGGTGCAACTTTGCTTCGCATTCGGGATGCACTTGATCACGGGCTGGATCTATTTATTCATCAGCCCCCTCTTTTTGAACCGCGCTTTACCAGGTGATAAAAAAAATCCCTTTCAACCTAAATGATTGTCCATAAAACTAACGACGCGATTTACGTTGCCAGAATTGTCACCCGGATTTAACTTGTCGTTGAAATTTATTCTACTATGTCGAACGCTGCAAAAGAACCCTCATCGTCGGCGAACGATCTGTTGAAAAACTCCACTCTCTACCGCGAATTTCAAGCGGAGCGCGAAGAAATTCTCCGGCATAAATGGATCGAATCTGAGAAAGCCGGACGCGACGTTGGATTTGAACAGGCGCTCACTGATTGGATCATTAAACACCGTGCCAGTTGGCGACGCGCCCGGCAGAATTCCAGCAACTAGCTAAATCGCTTCCTTTAACGCCGCCCTGCGAGGTGGCCAAGGAAAAATGAAAACGCAACCAATCACGCGAATCAGCTCCGCCCAGCGGAAGCGATTCGCGATTTTTTATGCCTGACGCCACCATCGTCCTCGACACCCGCGCGATCCAACGGGCGCTCACCCGCATCGCGCACGAGATCGCTGAGCGTAACTTGGCCAGCACCGAAGTCGCGCTCATCGGCATCCCCGCTGGCGGCGATCATCTGGCCACGCGCCTGGGGAAAATCCTCGCCGAAATCTGGCATCATCCCGTGCCGGTTGGGGCGCTCGACGTCGCCATGCACCGTGATGATCTTGATCAACGCACCGCACCGACAATTTATCCCACGGACATCCCGTTCGATGTGAACGGCAAAACGGTGGTGCTCGTGGACGATGTCTTGTTCAGCGGCCGCACAACTCGCGCCGCGATGGACGCGTTGACAGATTTCGGTCGGCCGAAAAAAATTCAGCTGGCCGTGTTGATTGACCGCGGGCACCGTGAATTACCCATCAAAGCAGACTTTGTCGGCAAAAATGTGCCCACAGCGCTGGATGAAAAAATCTCCCTGCTACTCACTGAATCCGGCGCGGCGCAGGACGAAGTTTTGCTGAAGAAAAAACTTTAGACAGAATTAACAGAGTGGACCGCATTATTTTAGCAGGCGCAAAAGCCAAGAATTGATTCTGATAATTTTGTGAATTCTGTCAAAAAAACATGAGCTGGACCAAAAAACATCTCCTCGATATTGAATCGCTTACGGCGGAAGAAATCATCACCGTGCTCGACACCGCGCGTGGCTTCAAGGCCGTCGGCGAGCGCGCCATCAAAAAAGTTCCCGCGCTCCGCGGCAAGACAGTCGTGAATTTATTTGTCGAGCCATCCACGCGCACCCGCATCAGCTTTGAACTCGCGGCGCAACGGCTATCCGCCGACATCGTCAACTTTTCCGCCGACGCCTCTTCGTTCAAGAAAGGCGAGACGCTCAAGGACACCGCAAGAAATTTGGAAGCGCTCAACGCGGACTTCATCATCATCCGCCACAGCGCGAGCGGCGCACCGCATTTTCTCTCCCGCGTCGTGAACGCCCACGTCATCAATGCCGGCGACGGCGCGCACGCGCATCCCACACAAGCGTTGCTCGACATGTTCACCATCCGTGAGAAAAAAGGTAAAATCGCCGGCCTCAACGTCACGATTCTCGGCGACATTCTTTACAGCCGCGTCGCGCGATCAGACATCTGGGCACTCACGAAACTCGGCGCGAATGTCACCCTGTGCGGCCCTTCGACGCTCGTCCCCAAGACGTTTGAACGCATGGGTTGCCGCGTGACGCACGATGTGGACGAAGCCATTCGCGATGCGGATATCATCAACCTTCTCCGCATCCAGCACGAACGTCAGCGCGCCACGATGTTTCCCAGCATCGGCGAATACACTCAGCTTTTTGGCCTCAACCAAGCGCGACTCGCCAAGACGAAACCCGACGCGCTCATCATGCACCCCGGCCCGATCAATCGCGGCGTGGAGATTGATAGCGAGATCGCCGACAGCGGACGCTCGGTGATTTTGGAACAAGTGACCAACGGCCTCGCCGTCCGCATGGCGGTTTTATTTTTAGTAAATGGCGGAAAGACAATTACCGAAACGGCGTGAGCTGAGGTCAAGCGAGGCGAATACTCGGGAGCGGGAAAAAAGTTTAAAAACAGCGGAGCAGACCATCACACGGATGCAGCCTAATTCTCGCGAGGAATTTAACAAAAAAAAACGCGCCGGAAAATTCCGGCGCGTTGGGATTAAGATCAGTTTGTTTTACCGGCGAACGGCGAAATTCAGCGGTTGTGCTCCGGGCATTTCATGCGCGCAGGGCTGATTGATCGGCGCATCGGGAGTTAGATCATTCGGCGTCACCACTTGGTTCGCGAGCATCCACGCCTCGACTTCTTCACCGCTGATATCGGGCAACATTTGGCCATTGATCTCGACGCACGGGCTCATCATTTGGCCGCTTTTCTCGATCATTTCCTGGCGTTGCAAAGGATTGTTGATGATGTCGCGGTCTTCAAACGGCAGGTCGTATTTACGCATCACGGCACGGACACCGTTGCTCCAGCCGCAGGATGGTTTCAAGTAGGCAATAATTTTTGGCTTGCTCATAATTTAGTGACCACAGAGTGCCACATCCGGCCTCGCCGAGCAAATTTTGTTTAACACCGAACCTTTTTTGCCAGGCTTCAGGGAGGCGGCTGGGCGGCTAATTGCCACTCCCGAATAGCGTCGAAAGGATGCACCAGAATGATAATATTCAATGTTAGATTGTCGCGGATCACCATGGCGCAACCCACTTCCATCACGACAACCGTCGCCACCGCCAACCACGGACGCATCCGCCACGCGAATAAAAACCCAAGCATCATCATCAAAATATCGCTCAAAGAATTCAGCACGCTATCGCCTTCGTAACCAAGCGAAACCGTCACCGCGCGATAGCGGTTGATGATGAGCGGAGAATTTTCCAGCAATTCCCACGCGGCTTCCAGTAACACGGCGATCAATAACCTTGGACGCACCGGAATTTTCCGCGCCCCCAACCACAGGAATGCGTAAAACAAAATACCGTGAACGAAATGGGAGAACGAATACGGGTCGGCGAAGCGTTGTGAATTCTCACTACTCCAAATGCTGCCCTCCCATAAACCAAACTTTCCATCCGGTCCCAACAACGAACGTCCCATCCACCATTCGATACCGGCAGTCGTTAAAAAAATGAAAAACAACGACACCAACAGCCGTGCATGGCGCTTGAAAAAAGCCACTGGAAAATTTTGTTTCACTTCATTTGAGAAGCGCTTCGGCGTGTTTGCGCGCGGCCTCACTCTGGCCGCCGAGCATCCGGGCGAGCTCGGTGACGCGTTCCTTTTTTTCAAGCAAATGAATTTCGGAAATCGTCCGGCCCGCTGTCACCTGCTTGGTCACGACGTAATGTGCATCGGCAGGTGCAGCGACCTGCGGCAAATGGGTGATGCACAAGACCTGTCGTTTTACAGCGATCTGTTTCATCTTTTGCCCAACCGTATTGGCCGTCTCGCCGCCAACATTCGCATCCACTTCATCGAAAACCAGAACCGGAATTTCGTCTTCGGCGGCGAGCACAGTTTTCAAGGCCAACATCACCCGTGCCATTTCCCCCGAAGAAGCGATCGCCCGCAACGGCTTGGCCGGCTCGCCAGGATTGGGAGCGAATTGAAATTCAATCTCATCAAATCCGCTATTCTTGATTGTAGGCGAAGACGTGAGGAGTCGCTGATGCTGGTTTGATTTGAGACTCGTTACCTCGGCTCCGACAAAATCCGTTTTCAGAGCCACGTCAAACTGGCTTTGCTTGAAACCCAGATCGTCAAGCTGCTGGGTCACCGCTTTGGCGAGTTGGGGAATGATTTTCTTACGCGCGGCAGAAAGTTTTTTACCCACGCTCAACAGCTCAGAACCAACTTTTTCAAGGGCGGAATTGATACGCGCCAACTCAGCGTCGCGCGATTCGAGCGCCTGCAATTTTGTTTTTGCCTCGTCTCCGAACGCGATGATTTCCGGCAAAGTCGTTCCGTATTTGCGTTTGAGCGTTTGGAGCAAATTCAAGCGCTCCTCCAATTCCGCAAGGCGCGCAGGGTCAACCTCCACTTTGTCGGCGTAGTGCGAAACAGCACTTTGCAATTCGCGCAACGTTTCGCTGGCTTGCGCGTGCAGCTCAACGAGATTGGCCGCGCCGGGATCCACGCGCTGCAATTCCGCGAGCACACGCCCGACCGCACCGGATTGCGTGAGCAACGAACTGTCGCTTTCACTCAAAACGTCGAGCGCGGCCTGACTTAATTGCAGCAACTTTGCAGCGTTGCTGGCACGATGAAATTCCGCCTCCACAACTTCGTCCTCGCCGGGCTGCAATCGCGCCGTGGAAATTTCCTGAACTTGGAAGCGCAACAAATCGAATTGCTGCGCGTAAGTTTTTTCATCCACGATGAGCGCAGATTTTTGAATTTCCAAAACACTGCGACGGCGGACAAGCTCAGTAAATTCGGCGCGCAATTTCTCCAGTCCACCAAATGCATCGAGAATCGCCAACTGTTTCCCAGCGTGCAACAGCGACTGATGATCGTGCGGCCCGTGCATGTCCACCAGCCATTCGCCGATGCTGCCGAGGGTAGCCAGCGTGGTGGCCGAGCCGTTGACGAATTGGCGGTTGGTTCCTGCGGCGGTGAAAGTGCGCTTGAGCACGAGTTGATTTTCCTCGCACGGTTCCAGGCCGTTTTCATCGAGAAAACTTTTAAGCGGCGCGTGAAGTTTTTTTACATCGAATACGGCTTCGACCGAACAGCTTTCTTCACCGCTGCGGATGAGTGAGCGATCGGCGCGTTCGCCCAACACCAGATTAAGCGCACCGAGAATGATGGATTTGCCCGCGCCGGTCTCGCCGGTGATGACATTGCAACCCGGCTGGAGTTCCAGTGTCAGGTCGCTCACGAGGGCGAGATTTTTGATGCGCAGAGTGGTCAACATGGCGAAATTTTTCCACCACAGATAAACACAGTTGGCCGCAGATGCAAAAAACAAAATGACCGGAAATTGTTTTTATTCGCCGAATATCGCGGTTCTGTTAATTTGCAAACGCATGGCATTTGAGTTTACCTTTCTTGGCAGCGGCACGTCGCAAGGTGTGCCGCTCATCGGCGTTGATTATCCACCGGAGTTCCTTGCGAATCCAAAAAACTGGCGCACGCGTCCAGCCATTTATGTGACTACAGATAAGGTCAAAATCGTCGTGGACACGCCGCCGGAATTCCGCATCCAATGTTTGCGCGAAAACCTCAAGCACCTCGACGCCGTGCTGGTCACTCATGCCCACGCCGACCATATTCTCGGACTCGATGATTGCCGCCGTTTCTGCGATCTGAACGGCGGCGCGACGCTGCCGATTTTCGCGAGCGAGGCGACGATGGTCCATCTGCGCCGCGTCTTCATTTACGCTTTTCATCAAGGCCCGTGGCCAAAGGGTTATTTTAAACCGGAAGAACGGATCATCAACGGCGCGTTTGAAATCGGTGATTTGAAAATCACACCGTTCGATTTGCCGCACGGCAGCATGACGACTACGGGGTTTCTGTTTGAACAAAACGGCGTCAAGCGGCTGGCGTATTTGACGGATTGCAAAGAAATTCCCGACGCCGTGTTGGCGCAAGTGCGCGGCGTGGAAGTGGTCGTGCTCGATGCGCTGCGTTACAAGCCGCATCCGACGCATATGTGCTATGATGATGCGCTGACAGCCGCGCGCAGAATCGGCGCGGGCAAAACATTTTTTACACACCTCACACACGATTACGATCATGATTTGGCGCAGGCAGAATTGCCCTCGAATGTGTGGTTCGCGTGGGATGGATTGAAAGTTACGAGCGCGGTGTGATGCCGGATTTTTTAATGATTTCTATGAAGCAACTATTGCAGGGGCTATTTATCGGGCTGTTTTTAGCGCCCCTATTTGTCCGCGCCGGTGGCGATGAGGTGGTGCTGATTTATAACTCGCGCGTGCCAGAATCCAAATTGGTGGCCGAGCATTACGCAGCGATGCGGCAGGTGCCGGCAAAACAAATATTCGGCTTCGCCCTCACACCAAACGAGACGATGACGCGGTCGGATTTCACTGATCAGTTGCAAAAACCGCTGGCCAAAAAACTCGAAGATTTAGGAATTTGGAAATTCGGCAAGGTCAGCTTTCCGGCGACCACCAACCTGCCCGCGCACACGGAAAAACGCATCGTGGAATCAAAAATCCGCTACGCTGTGCTTTGCTACGGAATGCCCTTGAAGATCGGACCCGCAGTTATCAACGAAGACGGGGCGGATAAAATCAACCCGCCGGAGTTTCGTCATAATGAGGCGGCGGTTGATTCCGAACTGACTTGGCTGCCACAAATTAAACGGGCGATATCGCTCACCGGGCCGTTGATCAATCAGTTTTATCTATTCACCAACAGTGCGTTGATTTCCTGCACGAACGGTTTGCTGATGGTGGCGCGGCTCGACGGCCCGACCGCCCAGATCGCGAGCAATCTCGTGGATAAAGCGCTGGCGGCCGAGCGCGATGGACTTTGGGGTCGCGCCTATTTTGACGCCCGCGGACTACAGACCAACGACGCGTATTTTCTCGGCGATCAGTGGATGCAACTCTCCGCCCAGATCACGCGACTACAAGGTTTCGATACGGAGATTGATACGAATGCCGAGACCATTCCGAACTGGCAGCCGATGAGTCAGATCGCCATTTACGCGGGTTGGTATTCCGGGGGCGTGTGCGGGCCATTCACTTTGCCGAAGGTGGAGTTTATGCCCGGCGCATTCGCTTACCATTTACATTCCTTCAGCGCTGATACACTGCGGAGCGCGGAAAAAAACTGGTGCGGTCCCCTGCTCGCCAAAGGCGCGACCTGCACGATGGGGGCGGTTTACGAACCTTATTTGCAATTCACACCAAACATTGCTTTTTTGCTCCAGCAACTCGGTAATGGCTACACTTTCGGCGAAGCCGCGTGGGGGTCGCAACTGGGCTTATCCTGGATGAATACGGTCATCGGTGATCCGCTGTATCGACCTATGAATAAACCATTGCCGCTGCGGCACACGGAATTGGCGCGCGAAAAAAATCCGCTCATCGAATGGTCATTCAACCGCTTGGTCAATCTAGATTTGGTGCGCGGCATACGCGCTCCACAACTCGCCGCGTTTCTCGAAGGCGTGCCGGAAACCACTAACAGCGCGGTGCTGACCGAAAAACTTGCGGAGCTATACAACGCACAGGGCAAACCGAGTTCGGCCATTGATGCGTGGCAACGAGCACTGAAATTAAAACCTTCGCCCCAGCAGCGCATCCGCTTGCACCGCATCTTGGCCGACAAATTGATCGCGGCCGGACGCGATGATGACGCGGTGGAAAACTGGCGGCAGTTCATTGCTGAATCGCCGGATTACCCGGATATTTTCGCCACGCGAGAACGTCTAAACATTTTGGAACGAAAAATTGCCGCCCAGAAAAAATGAGCGTCCCTGTATTCTTCGACACCCACGCCCATCTGGATTATCCGGATTATGAAAAGGACTTCTCAGAAGTTCTCACTCGGGCGCAAGCGGCCGGCATCACGAAAATAATCTCCATCGCGGTCGATCTCGATAGCAGTCGCCGCGCGCTCGCTTTGTCCGAGAAATACGAAATGATTTACGCCGCCGTGGGCTGGCACCCCGGCAACGCTCACGAAGCTCCGGAAGACATCCGCCCAGCCCTGCGTGAACTAGCGCGTCATCCGAAGGCCGTGGCCATTGGCGAATGTGGCCTCGACTATTATCGCCTGCCCAGCGCACAAGGCGGAAGTGCCGACGAGGACATACGTTACAAACAGAAGCAGGCGGAAATTTTCCAGCAACAACTTGAAGTCGCCACCGAGCTGAATTTGAATTGTGTCATTCATCAGCGCAGTTCGTTCGACGATATTTTCACCCAGATCCAACCGTTCGCAACCAGCACGCGCGGCGTCTTCCATTGCTTCGGCGAGAGCGTGGAACGATTGCAACAAATTTTAGCGCTCGGCTGGCTCGTGAGCTACACCGGCATTGTCACTTTCAAGAATGGTCAGAACATCCGCGATGCGGTGGCCGCGACGCCGCTCGGCAAATTCATGCTCGAAACGGATTGTCCCTACCTCGCGCCCGTTCCTTACCGAGGCAAACGCTGCGAACCAGCTTATGTGAAAGAAGTTTCCGAAACCGTCGCGCACGTGAAACTCTGTTCCCCCGAACAATTGAGCGACGCCACCTGCCGCACCGCCCGCGAATTTTTCCCAAAGCTCGGCTGACGCCTCAAAACGAAGCAGACCGGAAAAATTTCAGGACACTGACTGGATCGGCTATCTAGCTCGCAGAGGGCGCTGGGTGACGCCTAGGCCATTTTTTCTCCATTATTTCAAGCTTCCCTGCCGTTTTTTCAGCCGTAACCGGAAATTATTACCGCCATCAGGTAATAATTTCCCTCATAAAAGTTCCGCAAAAGAAATTCACCAGTTGGCATTGCAGTTGCGATAGGAGGTGAAGTGACAACAACAAGTTTCACCGAACAATAAAAAAAACGTAAACATAAAAATAACATTATGAAAAAATCCATCATCCTCGCCCTCGCCACCCTGCCGCTGTTTATCACGGCGTGCTCGACACCTAAACCGCCGCAAGCCTTTCACGGCACGGACAGCAACGCGGTCGTCATCAAATCCGTTGACGGACGCACTAGCGAACTGATCTTGCCCACGCCGACCGGCCCCGAAGCGAACACCAAAGTCATGGGTAAAGTTTCCGCCATCAGCGGCCCCAAGACCGCTGTGGTCATTCTCGAAAATTACAACGAAGAAAAAGTCGGTGACGTGTTCCGCGACCGCAGCACGCCCTGGTTCATCGGCCTGCGCACACTCGGTTACGATCACGTTGTGTTTCTTCAAGGTAACGGCACCGACAGCCCGGAAGGTCTCGCGACCATCGCCCGTTATGACTGAGACATAATACATTCTTGAACAGGTTGCTCCGGCCATGAATCATGGCCGGAGCAAATGTCTGAACAGTTACAAATTAGAATTTACGGCGAGGCACTTAAACCAACGTTGATTTATCTCCCCGGTCTGCACGGTGACTGGACCCTGCTCGGCGGATTTCGAAAATGTCTCGGCAACCGCGTCCGCTTTGTGGAGTTCACCTACCCGCGCTCCATCACGTGGTCGCTCCACGACTATGCGGTTGCGATCGAGAAATCACTCGCGGAAAACGGGATCGCCCAAGGCTGGTTATTAGGAGAATCATTCGGCTCACAAATCGTTTGGACGCTCGTCCAAAGAAAACAAGTTTCAATCACAGGAATTATTTTGGCTGGAGGATTTGTCAAACACCCATTTCGCTGGACCGTGCAGCTCGCCGAGCTACTGTTCGGCCGACTGCCTTTCTCGCTGCTCGTGCTGGCGATGTTCGCCTTCATGAAATATGCCCGGTGGCGCTTCCGTCATTCGCCGGAAACGTTGGCGGGCGTGGACGAATTCATCGCCCGCCGCACTGAAATGGATCGCGCCGCCGCGGTGCATCGCCTACATCTGATCGCGGAAAATGATCCACGCCCCATCGTCCGAGACACCAAAACTTCGGTGCATTATTTGAGCGGATTGATTGACCCGATCGTGCCATGGGTGTTCGTGCAACACTGGTTGAAATGTCATTGCCCCGCGTTCGGCGAATGCAAAATCATCCCCACCGCCGACCACAACGTGCTCGGCACCGCACCCGAAAAATCAGCCGAACAGATTTTACAGTGGGTGGAAAACTGAAGGCTTTCGCTTGCTGCGACGCGATTCCCTTTTATATTCGTGGCGTTATGACGCGGCAACAAATCCTTGATCTCTATTTTCTCGACGCGCGGCACCAGCTCATCGAGATTGCCGCCTTTCTCGACCGCGTCGAGCGCGCCGAGGGCAAAGATGATTTCCGAATAAAATCTTTTCGCGCCGCGCTCGCCAAGCTGGATGGGAAAAAGAAAAACCGAGCGAAGAATGTTTTGCTCACGCTTAGTGATTTGACAACCGCGCCGATTGCCAAAGCCACGGCCAAAGGTGCAACCGGAGCCTACCCAAAATAAAAGAGCCACAGATTTTCACAGATGAAAATCAGATAAGAAATTTCACTGACATAGGTTTTATTTTTATCCGGGTTTCATCTGTGAAAATCTGTGGCTAAAAAAGTTTTAATTGTTTGCCATGAAATACATCGAACCCCACGCCCACATGGTCAGCCGCACGACCGACGATTACGAACGCATGGCGCTCGCCGGCTGCGAGGCGGTCTGCGAACCGGCGTTCTGGGCGGGCTTCGACCGCAGTTCCGTGAACGGCTTCAACGACTATTTTTCGCAACTTACCGAGCACGAACCGAAGCGCGCCGCCAAGTTCGGCCTGAAACATTTCTGCTGGCTCTGCATCAATTCCAAAGAAGCCGAGGATGTGAAGCTTGCCGAGGAAGTCATCGCGCTCATCCCCAAATTTCTCGGACGCGAAAATGTTTTGGGCATCGGCGAAATCGGCTTGAACAAAAATTCCCGCAACGAACTGCGCGTGCTGGAAATGCAGGTGGAACTCGCCGCGAAGTTTAATCAACTCATTCTCGTTCACACGCCACATCTCGAAGACAAACTCAAGGGAACCCGATTGATTCTTGATGTGTTGAAGAACGACAAACGAATTCAGCCAGGCCGTGTCATCATTGATCATGTCGAGGAACACACGGTGGAAATGGTTTTGGATTGTGGGATGTGGGCGGGCATGACGTTGTATCCCCAAACAAAATGCACCCCGGCGCGGGCGATTGATATTTTGGAAACTTACGGCCGCGAAAACATCTGGATGAACAGCGCGTGCGACTGGGGCGTGAGCGATCCGTTGGCCGTGCCGAAGACAGCGCTGGAAATGCGAAAACGCGGTCACGGCGGATCAGCGATTGAGAAAATTATTTTCCAGAATCCAAAAAAATTTCTGAAGCAGTCGAAAAATTTTAAGCTGGGCAGCTGACTTCATTCTCCGGTGACAGGGCGTCGCTCCCGCGATGACCGGCGGTGCGACAACAACGCCCGACTTATTTAGCGCGGCAAAAATTCAGCCAACGCTTTTCAAACTGCTCTTTCAGCGGTAAAGTTCGCGCGCATGAATGGAGTCGTAGAAATTTTCGTAGGCTTGCTGCTCGCGGTGGCCGTGCTCGCGCTGTTGGCCCGCAAACTGCACATTCCCTACCCCATCTTCTTTGTGCTCGGCGGATTGCTGCTCGGCTGGATTCCCGGCCTTCCCAAAGTGCGCCTCGACCCCGAACTCGTTTTTCTGTTTTTCCTGCCGCCATTATTATTCCCGGCGGCGTTGTTCACCTCGTGGCGCGATTTCCGCGCGAACCTCCGCCCCATTTCATTGCTCGCCATCGGCCTCGTGCTGTTCACCACGGTGGCCGTGGCTTATCTCGCGCACCACTTCATGCATCTGCCGCTCGCTGTGGGTTTTGTTTTGGGCGCAATCATTTCTCCGCCTGATGCCATCGCCGCCACGGCCATCGCTGAACGGTTAAAACTTCCGCGCCGCATCGTCACGATTCTCGAAGGCGAGAGTCTCGTCAACGACGCCACCGCGCTTGTTGTTTATCGTTTCGCCGTGATCGCCGTGGCCACCGGTTCTTTTTCACTCGCGACTGCTGGCGGACAATTCGTGCTTATCAGTCTCGGCGGAATTCTGCTCGGTTTGGTCACCGGCTGGTTGGTTGAACAATTTCATCGGCGCGTGGAAGATGCGCCCATTGAAATCACCGTATCCCTGCTGACGCCGTTTGTCGCTTATCTCGCCGCCGAACGCCTGCAAGTTTCCGGCGTCCTCGCGGTGGTGACTACCGGTTTGTATCTCGGCCGACGAATACCTGAAATCATCAGCTCCCAAACGCGGCTGCGCGGCGGCCCCGTTTGGGAAATGGTAGAATTCATTCTCAACGGTTTTGTCTTCATCGTCATCGGCCTGCAACTGCCCGCCGTGCTGCACGGTTTGTCGGATCACGCGATTCCGATCCACGACCTCATCTGGTATGCGCTGCTCATCAGCCTCGCCGTGGTGATCATCCGCATCCTCTGGGTTTTTCCTGCCACCTATCTGCCGCGTTTGATTTTCAAAAAAGTTTGCCGGCACGATCCGTATCCGTCTTGGCGGCACGTCACCATCGTCGCTTGGACAGGAATGCGCGGCGTCGTTTCGCTCGCGGCGGCACTGGCGTTGAAAGATGATTTTCCCAATCGCGATCTGGTTCTATTCCTTACCTACGTCGTGATTCTCGCCACGCTCGTTGTGCAAGGCTTGAGCCTGCCGCTACTCATCCGCTGGCTAGGTATCAAAGACGATGGCTCGTTCGAAAAAGAAGAACGCGCCGCGCGCCTCCAGGCCAATCAAGCCGCCCTGCAACGGCTTGGAGAAATTTCCGAAACCGAACCGGCCAAGGCCGACGCCTTGCAACGTCTGCGCATCGAATACGAAGACCACATCCGCCAGTTGGCCTCCACCGAGCCAGAACTCGCCAACGCGCCGCTCCGGATATTTTCCACCGAATACGAACGCCTCTCCCGCGCCGCACTCGAAGAGGAACGCCGCACCATCGTCAAACTCCGCAACAAAGACGTGATCAGCGACGAAGTTTTGCGCCGCATCCAACGCGACGTTGACCTCGCCGAAGCCCGCTTGGCGCAACATCAGTGAAGAGATTTTTTAGCGCGTGCGAATTTTGCCAGATTGAAGGGTGAAAAATGTCCTGGCAACCAGATAGGCTGTAAAAAAAGTTCACCTCTTTTATAAGTGGCAGGCTAGTTTTTTCCGAGTTAGGAAGCATCTTTTTAAAACCACAAACTTCGCCGCTTAGTTGGCCAGAACGTTTATGCCTAAGTTAATAGCGCTATCACATGACTAAGTTTTTGATTATAACTTTTAAGGCGTGCTCTTTGCCCGCATTGCTAAAGGTATCATAAGCCTTCAAGATCTCGCTCAATTCAAAGTGATGCGTGATAAGTTGCTTGGGCTGGAGTTTGCCCGACACGACAGTCTTGAGAAGCATTGATGTAGAAATAGCATCCACCAAACGAGTGGTGATGGTGATGTTCTGTGACCAGAGTTTTTCGAGATGTAAGGTCGCGCTGGTGCCATGCACGCCGACGTTCGCAATGTGTCCGCCCGGGCTGATGATCTCTTGACATAGTTCGAAGGTTTCGGCGATGCCCACGGCTTCGATCGCTACATCCACGCCTACGCCGCCGGTTAGTTGCATGACTTGCTTACCCGCCCTGCCAGCGACGCTATTGATGATGTCGGTCGCACCAAATTGTTTGGCCACTTTCAGTCGGTTATCATCTAGATCAATCATGATGAGTCTAGCGGGGGCATAAAATTGCGCGGTCAGTAAGGCGGCCAAACCCACTGGACCAGCCCCAACTATAGCCACGGTATCACCCGGTTTGACAGTCCCATTCAAAACACCGCATTCGTAACCGGTCGGTAAGATGTCACTCAACATAACCATCGCGTCGTCATCCGCACCATTAGGGATAAGATAGAGACTGGTATCAGCGTAGGGAATGCGGACAAATTCAGCCTGCGTGCCATCGATCGTATTACCAAGAACCCAACCTCCCGAAACGCAGTGTGACGGGATGCTCCGGCGACAATAGTCACACTTACCGCAGGCAGTGATACATGAGATCAAAACGCGGTCACCTTTTTTAAAGCGGTTCACGCCACTGCCAGTATCAACGACCACACCAATGCCTTCGTGTCCCAGGATGCGGCCCGGAGCGACCGTGGGGACATCGCCTTTCAAGATGTGCAGATCAGTGCCACAAATACTAGTCTTGATGATCTGAACCACGGCATCGTTCTCATCATGCAGCCGAGCCTTAGGCATTTCATCTACGCGCTTATTTCCGGAACCATGATAGACAAGGGCTCTCATACTTTCGCTTAAACCGCCAGGGCTACTTGATCCGGAATAACCGAGCCATTTGCCGCCAAGTGAACCACTGGACTTTTCTCCACGGCATCCGTGTTCAGATTCACATATACCTTAGACTGATCATAGCTGATCTGGGTGACGTGACTTATCGCGACTTGAACTTCTTTGCCATTGAAGCGATTACCGGTTTTGATGACGAGTTGTTTAATGGCCCAGCTCTTGTCATCAATCAAATAGTCGCAAATATGCCCGATGATGCCGTCGGTCGCCTGAATATCATAACCATTCACGGCCTGCGTGCTCCGCAGGTGGGCATCCGCGCGTTCCGTTTTGGGACCGGTGGCCGCCGGTGGTTGTTCCGTGGCAAATTTTACGGGCAAATCTAGAACGGGGAATCCGCGCATACCGCCCCAAAGACCGTCGCCTTCCCAATAGTAGGGCCAGCCGTAATGGCGGTGATACTCTTCCTCAAATTGCCGCGAGACTGGTTTGTGGTTTTCAACCGCCGGGCTATCTTCGATTTGCTTGCGAGTAAGTCTTACCAACATGGCCTTACCCGCCGGATAGACACTACCAAAGGCGTGGGGCGAGAGTAAGACTTGTCGTCCCAGCAACCAGTTACCAGTATCCGCGACGACATAACGCACCGCCCAATTATGATCGTTGAAATAGAAGTCTTTGACGTGGCCGACATCGCCGTCTGTCGCGCCGAGTTTGCTGCCGATAAGTTGTTTGATACTTTGTAACATAAATGGTCTTTCGTTTTATTTATTTATTTAGAGCTTACTTAGCCGTTAGATTCTACCGAGTAACAACAGAATGATTAGAATGGTCAGCACCAATCCTAGTCCGCCGCTCGGGTAATAGCCCCAATTCTTACTATGTGGCCACGTGGGCAATGCGCCGAGCAACATAAGGATGATCAGCACGACTAAAACAGTTCCCAACATAATTTTGCTTTTGATGGTTGGTGATTGTTAAATTAACGTCCGCGATTATCGCGGCGGTCGTCATTGCGGTCTTCCTGATGACCGGGTTGCGACCGGGCGGGCGACCAGTTTTTGGGATACTGCTGCAAAACCGTTTGGTGGTGCTGGGCTGGAGAATCGTGAAAATCCATGCGCACGGACGGCGTGGCTTGGAGTCGGCGGATGGAAACGCCGCGTGGACTTTGTCGGTAAACCCAATTGGGGCCATCTTGATAAGCATACTGATGGCGACGATTGCTATAGTAGATCTGGTAGTTGGGGTAATAGACGTAATCGTCTTGCATATAAGCGTCCGTTTCGACCACCGGCGGCGCCACATACATACCTGCGCGTGGGCTTTCGACATAGCCGACGCATCCCGTGAGTGCCGTGAGCAGAGCGGCACCCAACACTAATCTGCCTAGCGGGAATAAGTTTTTGGTTGGATTCATACTCTAAGCGTAATGACGGCGCCGCCAGCCGGCTATGGGGTGTAACCCTACCGAGCAACATTATTAGTATAGAAACGGCTACTAAAATATTTCCTCACAGCTAACAATTAATCCCAGCGGCCGCGCGCAGAGAAGAAGTTGGGGCATCATCAGACTCAAACATGGGTTTCGGAGAATGCTTACGCCATAGTTTAATAATTGCGCCGTTTTCAGTGCCACTGCGGCCGGTTTTAGGTGTATGAAGCGGGAACTATTTTCTGGCGGCGGGTAATTGGATTTGTATCGGGATGCCCACTGCCGGGTGTTTTATGACTGAACATCTTTTTAAACGTGATTGCCAAGACCGGGCCGTTGATTTAATAGTCGCGCGTGGTTTCTGCACGCCGAACAAAAAAATTATTGATGGAATTAGGGTGCCGGGTGTTGCCGCTGATTTCACTAGCCGTTGTTATCTCCGGCGGTATTTTTTTTGATGAATTTTGCGAGCCGGCCTTGGCGCAGGAGCTGGGCGCGACCGGTTCGGTTCCGACGGAGAAAAATTTCAAAAATAAAAGCCGTCCGCCCGTCCGGCTGGAACTGGATGCGGCGAACGTGGTGTTGACCGGCCAGTTTTCGGGCGGAACGGAAACGCAGGAGAAGAAATTTGAGAAGCCGGTGACGGGACGATTTTTTTGCCTGGAAACGTTGTCCGCGCAAGACGGACGGGCTTACGCGGCGGTGGCGGAACTGGATTTGCTGGCGGCATCCGGCGAGCGGTTGAACCGGGACGGCTGGAAAATAGTTTATGCCGACAGCGAGGAGCATGAGCGCGAGGACGGTTCGGCGGAGAACGCACTCGACGGCAATCCCGCCAGCTACTGGCACACGCAATGGAGCACCGGCTCGCCGAATCACCCGCACCATCTCGTTTTGGATTTGGGGAAATCACAAACCGTCGCGGGCTTCCGTTATCTGCCGCGTCCGGGTGGCGGCATGATCGGCGGGCGCATCAAGGATTATCGGATTTATGTGGGCGATAATTTGCTTGAGGAAAATGCGCCGGACAAGACGCTGCCGGAAAAATGTTTTCTATTCAGTTATTTTTCCGGCGGCGAGGTTGGCCTGCATCTCGCCTACAGTTTGAACGGCTTTCGCTGGGACGTGGTGAATCACGGGCACAGCATCCTGAAACCGGGAGTGGGCGACAAGTTGATGCGCGATCCGTGCCTACTGCTCGCGCCTGACGGCACGTTTCACCTGGTCTGGACGGCGGCGTGGAACGGCAACTATATCGGCCACGCGTCGTCGAAAGATTTAGTCCACTGGTCTGCGCAAACCGCCATTCCCGTGATGGCGAAAAAGCCAGCGACGTTGAACTGCTGGGCACCGGAAATTTTCTGGGACGCGCGCCGGACTAACTTTCTGATTTTCTGGGCCAGCACCGTGACCAATGAATTCGGGGTCACCGACCGGCCCAACAACAACCGGATTTATTCCACGACGACGACGGACTTCATAAACTTTTCGGAGACAAAATTATTTTTTGACCCCGGCTACAGCGTGGTGGACGCCACTTTGCTGCCGGACAAAAACCGATTTCACCTCATCTTCAAGGACGACTCGGTGAACCATTTGCGCATGGCCGCCGCCGAAAATCCTGACGGGCCGTTCGGCAAATCCGGCTCGACGTTTGCGATGGACTACGCGGAGGGGCCGATGGCGTTTCAGGTCGGCAACCAGACCATCGTCTGCTTCCACATCATTTCCGCCACGCGCTGTGGCGCGGTGAAAACGTCCGACTTCGAGCATTGGGAGGATATTTCTTCGGGAATGTTTTTGCCACCCGCCAGCGAACAGGGAACCGTGCTGGAAATTTCCGGAGACAAATTAAAACCGCTTGCGCAGGCCGGCTTGCTCGAAATGGGCACCACGCCGGAAGCTTCCGAACTCGGTCTCGGCGACTGGATCTGGACGACGAACGCGACCGACCGGCAGGCGTGTCATCTGTGGCGCGCATTTGACATCCCAGAAAATTCGCCGGTTGTGCGCGCTGAGTTGCGGATGACCGCCGACAACAGCTACACGGTTTTTCTGGACGGTCGCGAAATCGGTCGCGGCGGCGACGCGAACAGCCTCGCCGAATACGATCTCACTTGGCTGATGACGCCCGGCCATCATGTGCTCGCGGTGGAGGCGTTCAATGATACGCTCGACGCTGGCGTGATCCTTGGCCTGCGAATCAAGCTGGCGAGCGGAAAGAAGATTGAAATTTTTTCCAACCCGTCGTGGCGCGTCGCGGCGAACGACGACCGCAGTTGGAAAACCAAAAAATCGCCGGAAACTTTTTGGCCGTCCGCGCAGGTCGTCGGCTACGCGGGCAAAGCGTGGTGGCAGCATCCGTATAAAATCATTCAAGTCCCGCCGCTGCAACCGACCGTCGTGCATTTCTGGCAGCAAGGCTGGGTGCTGGCCATGTTGTTGCTCGCTTGTTTGACCGTTGCGGTGTTGTGGGTGCGGCAGGGATTGCGACTGGCATTGCAGACGCGCGCACAAAATCTGCTCGAACGCGAACGCGCCCGCATCGCGCGCGATATGCACGACGACCTCGGTTCCGGCTTGACGCAACTGACCTTGCTCGGCGAACTCGTTCTGCGTGAGACGCCGCGCGAAGGTGACACGCGTAATCGCCTCAACGAACTCTGCGCCAAGTCGCGTTCACTGTTGCGCTCAATGGACGAAATCGTCTGGACGGTGAATCCGCGCCGCGACACGGTTAAAGATTTCGCCGCGTTTATCTCGGAGCACGCGCAGGAATTTCTCGCCTCGACTTCCATCCGTTGCCGGCAGGAAGTGATGGCGGAACTGCCCGCGATTCCGCTCGACCTCCCGCAACGCAGAAATCTTCTGCTCGCGGTCAAGGAAGCGATCCGTAACGCCGCGCGTCATTCCGGCGCCTCCGAAGTGATGTTAAAACTGACCGTGGCCGACAATTGTTTAAAGGTGGTCGTGGCGGACAATGGCCGGGGATTTTCGCCCGCTGAAAATTCGGACGCGCGCAACGGCAGGACGAACATGAAACAACGGCTTGCGGACATCGGCGGAAGTTTTACCTTGGACTCTTCGCCCGGTAAAGGCTGTCACGTCACTTTTATATTACCGCTGCTGGCGGGCGAAAAAATGGCCAGACCAAATCCATGAGTAAAAAGACCAACGCATCGGCATCCGCAAAAATCATCCGCATCGCGCTCGTGGAAGACTTGGCGGACGTGCGCGACAGTTGGACGCGGCTGATTGACGGCATCCCGAATTTCAAATGCGTCTGCTCGTTCGCTTCGGGCGAGGAGGCGTTGCGCCGGCTACCCGAGGAAAATGTGGACGTGGTCTTGATGGACATTCGGCTACCGCGCATGAGCGGCATCGCCTGCACCACGCGGCTGAAACCGCTCATCCCGAACACGCAGATTTTGATCCTCACTGTTTCAGCGGACAGCGACACGGTTTTCCGCGCGCTGGAGGCGGGCGCGGACGGCTATCTACTGAAGCGTTGCAGCCCACAGGAATTGCAGGCGGCGGTGCTGGACGTTTTGAAAGGTGGCGTGCCGATGACCAGCGAGATCGCGCGGCGCGTCATCGCGTCGTTCCGCCGCCAGCCCGCGAAAAGCGATGCGGCGACCAAATTAACGCCGCGCGAGGAGGAGATTTTGATTCTACTTTCCAAGGGATTTGTCAGCAAGGAAATCGCGGCGCAGCTCGGCGTGAGTTACGAGACCGTGCGCGATCATCTCAAAAACATTTACGAAAAACTGCACGTCCATTCGCGGGGCGAGGCGGTGGCGCGGTTCAAGGAAACACAGGAAGCCGGCGAGGATTGAACGTCGCGGGATTTTTCGGCGGCGGCCTCCCCCTCAATTGAGGGATTTCGGCTTCGTTAGTGCGAATGTAATTTCTTCATACAGCCTATTTCAAATTACTATGAAAAAATCCAGCCCGTCATTTCATTGTGTGATTCAATGCAGCAGCTTCGTCCTGTCTTTGTTCGCCGCCAGCCAGCTTCAAGCCGGCACCGTGGCGTATTGGCGGTTCGAGGGCAATGGCGGCACCGCCCCCACCGCCAACGCGCAAGTGACCGGTTTCGCCCAGCACTCGGCGGTGCAAACCAACGGCGTGCTCGCGGTGGATTCGTCCGGCAACGGCAACACAATTTACGGCTGGGACAGCAATCCCAGCGGCTACAACGGTTTTTGGATTGAATACGAGACCAACACGCCCGCGCCTAGGGTGACGCAGACCGGTGCCACCAACAACTGGGGCATCTGGACGGTGCCGTTCGGAAATAATTTTCCAGCCATCGCCACCTGGTCGGCGACCTCAAGCCCCACCGGAACAAACATCGAGACGATCACGCCAAAAGCGTGGACGATTGAGGCATCCATAAACGGCTCCGCTTATCCCGGCGGCAATCACACTTTTGTCGGGCGCGATGGCAACCATGTCACTGGCAACGCCAACCTAGCACCGCTTTATTTTCAGGTGAACAACGGCACGGCGGCAAACTTGGTTATTTCTTTTACCGACAAGGCCGGAACGTTTTACACAATTCAAGATCCGGCCAGTCTGGCGGTCGGCCAATGGTATAATGTTGCCGCCGTCAGCGATGGCACAAACCTGTTCCTTTACAAAGATGTGATTGATGGCAACGGCTATCAGCTCGTCGGCAAAACGGCTTTGACCAGCACCAACACCGCGCTGGCGATTCCGACGGGAACCTATGCGACGATGGCCGATGGCACCACTTGGGCTTGGGCGCTAGCGCGTGGACGCTACGGCACCGGGGCAAATGCGGGCGACAACCACGTTGACCGGTTCTATGGCTACATTGATGAAGTCCGCATCAGCGATGCGGCATTGAAACCGACGCAACTGCTGTTCGCGACCACAAATGTTTATTTTCTGCAAAGTCCATCGCCGACGAATCTGGTCGTGCCGCTGGGCGCGTCCGCCAGTTTCAACGTCGTAGTCGGCGGCGTGGGTGCGACGGTGCAATGGCAGCACGCGGGAACAAATATCGCGGGTGCGACGAACTTGACTTACGCCATCGCCACGACCATCGCCGGGCAGGACGGCCTTTACACGGTCGTCGCCAAAAATGCTTACAGCACGAACACGAGCGGCGCGGCCACGCTGCAATTTCATGCGCCGCTGAATTTGACATGGGCGGGAAATAATTCCGTGTGGGATACGAGCACTTCCGATTGGACGACGAATAACGGCACGGGCACACTGGCCTATGTTGAGACGGATAACGTGCGTTTCACCCCGCTGGGCATCGCCAATTCCACCGTGACAATCAGCAGCACAGTCAACCCGACTTCCATCCTCGTCTCGAACGCGAGCTACACTTTGACCGGCGGCACGATTGTCGGTGGCTCGTTGACGGTTCGCACCAACGCCAGTTTGATTCTCGACACGGTGGATAGTTCCAGCGGCCCGACCACGATCAACGGCACGTTGCAAGTCGGCAACGGCGACACCGGCATCACACTCGGCTCCGGCGCAATCACGAACAATGGAAGTTTGCTTTTCAACCTCGGCGGCGACGTCACGGTGTCGCAGGCTATCGCGGGCAACGGCAACATCACCAACCTCGGCTCGGCGGGCGCGGTGTTTCTTAACGGCAACGTCACGGCCAACGCTATCAACATGGCGGGCAGCGGCGCACTCGTGTTGCAGGGCAGCAATAGTTTCGGCAGCGGACTGTTGATTTCCAGCAGCGTGGTCTATCCGCAAAATTCTTACGCCCTTGGTTCGGCCCCGGTCACTGTGAACAGTGGCAGCCAGCTTTACATGAACTACAATCTCAATTTCCCCGGCTCAACTTTGATTCTCGCAGGTGGCCTCCTCCACAAAGGCGGCGCCGGTCTCTCCGTTTTTGGCGGCCCGGTCACGATGACGGCGGACTCCACGATTCATAACGACGGCGGCGCGTCATTGAACTTCACCAATCCAGCAGGCATCACGTCCGCCGGAAATAATCTTACGCTCACCGGCGATGGCGGCAGCGTGGGCAGCTTAAGCGGCTCCGTCGCGCTCGGTGCGGGAACCGTGACGAAAAGCGGCGGCGGCACTTGGCGCTTTTTTGGGAATGGCAACACTTGGTCGGCGCTGACCATCAGCGGCGGCACGTTGCAGATCGGTGATGGCGGCGCGGACGGCAGCCTCGGCGGCGGCAACATCCAGGACGATGCCGCGTTGAATTTTAATTCCTCGGCGAACTTGCTGGTCACGAACGAAATTGACGGCACCGGCGCAGTCGTTATGAGCGGTTCCGGCACGGTGACGCTCGCGAATGCGAACAACACTTACGCCGGTGTGACCACGGTGAACAGCGGCACGTTGCTCGTCAACGGCACAGCGAGCGGCAGCGGAGTGAACGTCAACGCCGGCACGCTCGGCGGCACGGGCTTGGTCAGCGGCGCAACATCTATTTTGCCGGGCGCGAAGCTCGCGCCGGGCGCGGGCAACCTCGGCACGTTGAGCTTCAACAGCGACCTAACCATCGGCGGCAATCTCGCGTTCAAGGTCAAAAAATCCGTTTCGCCCTCCAACGACGTCGCCTCGGTCGGCGGCAGTTTGAGCAACACGAACACCGGCACGTTGAGCATTCAAAATCTTGGCGGCGCGTTGAAAGTGGGCGACACCTTCACGCTGTTCACCGGGCCATTGACCGGCGGCAATCTACTCACCATCAGCACGGCGGGCGGCATCATCTGGTCGAACAACCTCGCGTTGGACGGATCGGTTTCTGTCCTTTCCACGAACGTCCCGCGCCCGATCGTGAAAGGTTTCTCCATCAGCGGAACGAATATCGTCGTCAGCGGAACGAATGGTTTGGCGAATGGAAATTATTTTGTGCTGGCGACCACGAACCTGACCTTGCCGCGCGCCAGTTGGACGATCATTACAACGAACGCGTTTGACGCCAACGGCAATTTTAATTTCACCAACGCCGTTAACGCTGGCAACCCGCAGAGTTTTTATCTCCTGCAACTGCCGTGAACGGGTGGGTAAAATAAAAAAATCAAGCCGGGGCTGGTCTGCATCAGGCCAGCCTCGTTTGGCTGGCGAGCTCGCCGGTTGAAAAGTTTCAGCTGGAAGTTTGATTGTCAGTTTGAGATGAACGACATTGCCGCATTAAATCTGTGAATATTTTAAGAAAAATTTTGGTCGGTAGCACCCTCGCGGCGGGGCTGTTGTTTGACGCCCACGGCCAGACGCTGACCATCACGAACGGCGTGCAGCTTTACACCGCGCTGACGAACACGACGGTGACGATGACTGGCCGCAGCGAGTTACGCGTCACGGCGACGACGAATCCGATTCCCGGTTGCGTCATCAATCTCACGAACACTTCACCCGACGCGTGGCTGACGTTTCTGAACATCCGGCCGTCGGTCGTCTCGGCGTATTATCTTGCGCAGGTGAAGATCAACGGCAATGCGGCGGTGGCGGGCAGCAACTGTCGCCTGGATCAATACGCGATGGGCACGGTCATCATCCCGCAAGCGCCGAGCTACACGCCGCTCACAGTTTTCAGCGGGCAAAATTTTCTCGGCACGTCGGCGTCCTTTTCGCTTTACACTTATTACAACACCACCGCCGCGCTGGGCGCGATGTATCGGAACATCAGTTCGTTCCGGCTCAAACGCGGTTACGCTGCCACCTTCGCGCAGAATGCCGACGGCACAGGCGTCAGTCAGGTTTATGTCGCGCAGGACGGCGATTTGGATGTCGGCGTCATGCAAATTAGTTTGGATCACGCGTGCAGTTTTGTGCGTGTGTATCCGTGGCGTTGGACGAGCAAGAAAGGCTGGGTTGGCGGTGTCAGCGCGAACACGACGTTGATTGATCCGCTCTGGCTTTATGATTACGACAATGTCACGACTTCGACGCTCGACATCGAGTATGTGCCGATGCGCGACACCGCCTACTGGGATGATTACGCCAACATCAACAACAAGCAAAAATCCACGGCGGCGCTGGCGTTCAACGAGCCGGATCAATCCAATCAGGCGAACATGACCGTCGCGGCGGCGATCGCCCAATGGCCGAGCTTGCTCGCGTCGGGATTGCGCGTCGGTGCGCCGGGGGTGTCCTCTTCTGGCGTGTCCGGGCAGGGATTGAGCTGGCTCTATTCGTTCATGTCGTCGGCGAACAGTCTTGGCTACCGTGTGGATTACATTCCCGTCCACATTTACAAGTGCAGTTGGACCACCGCGCAATTCTACAATTATTTGCTCGGCATCTATCAGACCACGGGCAAACCGGTCTGGGTGACCGAATTCAACGACACCGATTTTTCTTCGGGCTGCACCCAGTCGCAGTCCAGCACCGCCTCGGCCATCAGCGGTTACATCAGCATGATGGAATCCACTCCGTTTGTGGAGCGCTATGCCATCTACGAATACTTTGATCCGTCGTCCAACCTGAATCTCGTCACCACCAACAGCACGCCCAGCCTGACGCCCGCCGGAGTGGTTTATCACAACCAGCAATCGTCGCTCGCCTTCGCGCAAACCCTGCCGCCGGGCGGCACGCGCGGCCTCGCGCAATTTCAATTTGAGACGAACACGCTCGACGGTTCCGGTTTCGGCAACAACGGTTTTTCCGTCGGCCTACCCACCTATACTACCGGCCACAGCGGGCAGGCCATCGCGCTCGATGGCACGAACAGCTACCTCCAGTTACCGCCAAATTTCACCGGCAGCAACGCCTTCACATTTGCCGCGTGGATCTATTGGAACGGCGGTAACGCGTGGCAGCGCATCTTTGATTTCGGCAACGGCGCGTCGCAATATTTTTTCCTCACGCCCGGTTCCGGCGCTGGCACGCTGCGGTTTGCCATCACCACGAATTCTTACGGCAGCGAACAGATCATCGAAACGTCGCCGCTGCCTGCCGGTCAATGGCGGCACGTCGCCGTGACGATCAGCGGCAGCAGCGCAAAACTTTACACGAACGGGGTTCTTGCAGCGTCGTCCAGCAGTTTTACGCTTTCACCGGCGGCGGTCAAACCGACGTTAAACTATCTCGGCAAAAGCCAGTTCAGCAGCGATCCGTTGTTCAGCGGAAGATTGGATGAAGTTCTCATCGCCGACTATGCGCTCACCGCCGCGCAGATCGCCGCGCTGCAAACCAATTTGCCGCCGCAATTCACCACCAACATTCTCACCGGCACCAACGGCACCCAAAGTGTGGCTTACACCGGCACTCTCGCGGGCAAGGCCACCGACCCGAATCCCGGCGACACGCTGACTTACAGCAAGGCTGCGGGCTCGGCGTGGCTAGGCGTCGCCGCGAACGGTGCGCTCTCCGGCACCCCCGGCGCGAGCGACAGCGGCACAAATATTTTCACCGTGCGCGTCACCGATGCCGCCGGTGCGAGCGCGTTTGCCCAACTCACCATCAAGGTCAGTGGCTTGTTGAACGCTGGTTTTGAGACCCCTGCCACCGCCACTTACAGCTACGGAACCACGGGCGGCTCGTGGACGTTCAGCGGGCAGTCCGGCGCGAACGGCTCCGGAATTACGGCGAATAATTCGGCGTTCACCACGGGAAATTCCAGTGCGCCGGAAGGCGTGCAATGCGCCTTTGTGCAAGGCGCGGCCAGCATTTCGCAATCCGTTCCCGGCTTCACGCCCGGCGCAACTTACAACGTCACTTTTTCCGCCGCGCAACGCGCCTACACCGTTGCCAACGGCGGCCAGACCTGGCAGGTGAAAATTGACAGCACGGTCATCGCCACGTTTAGTCCGGCGGCGACGGCGACCAATTTTGTGGACTACTCGACGAGCTTCATCGCAACCGCCGCCACGCACACACTGCGCTTCGTCGGCACAGACACGCGCGGCGGTGACAACACCGTTTTCATTGACAACATCCGCCTCACGTTCGTCTCGCCGCCGGCCCCGCCGACCGCGCCGTTGAATTTGCAGGCCGTCGCGGGTGATGGCCAGGTGGCGTTGAGTTGGAACTCCGCGCAGTTTGCCACCAGCTACAATCTGAAGCGTTCGCTCACGAGCGGTAGCGGCTACGTCACCAGTGTGTCTTTTAGCGGCTACAATTACACCGACACCAGTGTCTCGAACGGCACGCCGTATTATTATGTCGTCTCCGCGCAGAACTCCGGCGGCGAAGGAACCAATTCTCTGGAAGTTGCCGCGCGCCCCGTTTCCCAATCTGTCTTGCCCCTCAGTTTCACATCGTTGAACAATGGCCTGCAATTGAACTGGCCGAGCGACCACACCGGCTGGCGGCTGATGATGAACACGAACGATTTGAGCAACACCAACGCGTGGAATCCCGTTTCTAATTCCGCCACCACCAACCAGATCTGGCTACCGTTTGATCCGGCGCAGGGCAGCGTCTTCTTCCAACTGATTTATCCGTGAACCCGCCGCCCACCGATGAATTTTCTTTCGCTGTCAAAAAAATTTCGCCTGGGCGCGGTGGCTTTTCTGGCTGCCGTTTTTGTTGCGGGAATTTTTTTCTGGCGTTCGGAAAAACAACTTCCGTTGGCTGAAAAAAAAGTTGCGGCGGTCGCCTTGACGAAAAATTTTAATTCCGCCGCACCATCGTCAGCGCAATACGCCCTGTTTCAAAAAAAACCGTTTGCGGTCATCGAGCAGACGGGCAATTACGCGTGGACGACCAACGACGGACGCCAGCCGCAGTTCATCCGCCAGCTCGCGCACAATGAGTTTGAATACGCCCGCATGGTGCAGGAAAACGACACCATTTACCGCCGCCAACTGGTTTATCATAAGCAGACTTTGAGTGAGCTGACGCAGCACGCGATGCAATCAGGCGAGCCGATTCGCGAACTGGCTGTCCCCGGTTTCGACGGGCAGGAATTTCAAGTGGAAGTGCGGAATCTGGAAGTCGCCGAGGGCGGCAACAGCGGCACGTTCAGCGGACACATTATGGGCAAACCGGATTCGATGGTGACGTTCGCCTTCAAGAACGGGCGCGAGGCATTCACGGTGGTCTCGCTGGCGGAAAAGATTTTTTTGAGCGCCGAACCGCGTGAGGCGGGTGAACTGGTCGTGAAACAATTTGATCCCGTGAAATATGGCGGCGGCAATCTGTCGTGCGGCGTGGAGTGAAAGCATGAACCTAAAAAAAAATTTCTGTCTGGTGGCGATTTTATTATTCGCCGGACGCGGAGCCTTTGGTGCCATCGAAGCCGATATTGCCTGCACCTATTCGCCAATCGCAGTGACGAATCAGGGCGGCGAGGAAAACATCCAGGTCTATATCGCGAACGCCGTCGTCGGTGCGAATGTGATTCACGACAACAGCCAGGACAACGTGCGCTGGCGCATCGCGGGTTATTACAAGTCCGCAAATAATCCAGCAACGCAGGCAGGCGCGTCCATGCTCGGCCTCATCAACAGCGATGCCGCTTATCAGGACGTGCGCGATTTCGGCGCGTCTGTTGGCGCGGACCTGGTGCATTACGTCACGCCAGTCACGGATGTTTCCGGCATCGCCTATCAACCGGGGATGTATGCCGTGTTCAACGACAACGCGATTTACTACATCGTTTATGCCCACGAGCACGGACACAACTACGGCCTCGCGCACGCCGACGGCCTCGGCTTCACCGGCACGAACGGCGCGGGTTACCGGACGGTAATGGTTCACAATTATTGCGGCGGCTCGGACATTCCGTATTACACAAACCCCAATCTTTATTTTCAGGGCGTGCAACTTTTGGGAAGCGTCGCGGGCGATTGCGGCACCGGCTCGCTGATCAATGGCGGCAACAATACCGTTGGCATGAGCAACGCCGCGCAAAGCGTCGCCGACCGGCGGCAACGTGTCGTATCGCCGCCGCAAGTGAACGGGCTGCGCTATCGCTGGTCGTTCAACAGCGCGGCAGGCTCCGCTCCAGCGGGAACTATTTTTCTCGACTCAAAATCCGGCGCGGCGGCGGTGGTGCGCGGCACGGGCGCGACGCTGACGGGAACGGCCTTGCGGATTCCCGGCGGCACGACCGGCAACATCGCCGCGAATTCCATGAGCGCGTATCTTGATTTGCCGAACGGAATTATTTCCGCGATGACAAACTTAACCGTTGAAATCTGGGCCACGCCGCTGTCGTCGCAGAACTGGCAGCGCCTCGTAGATTTCGGGCGCGTCAATCTGGCGGGCAACGGTGTCGCGGGTGAATTGACCGGCGTGGCCGGCTCGCCTGCGCCGGGCAGCACGACGTCCTACGATGACTTATTTCTCTCCTGCAACGTCGGCACAGATTTGAATTCCCAGCGCATCGAGGCGCGTTTCAACGGCGGCACGCAACTCGGCGAGAACAGCGCACTGACGACTTACGCCGGCACGAATTATTATTACGCGCTCACTTTCGAGGATGGCGTCGGAACTTACGGCAGTGCCGGTGGCCGGATGAAATGGTATCGCGACGGAAACCAGATTGCGTTCAAGGATGTGAATTTTCATCTCCGCAATATGCAGGACGTGAACAATTGGCTGGGCCGCTCGCAATGGACGCCCGATTCCAACGCCAACGCCGACTATGACGAAGTCCGCATTCACAACGTCGCGCTCACTGCCAACCAAGTGCTGGCTCAATTTCTCGACGGCCCGAATGTCGTTACGCCCGTTACGCCGAATGTGGCCGGCACTTTGTATGTGGATTTGCGCGCGACGAACGCGTATCTCCCGACGTGGACAAACCTCGGCACGCTCGGAAATTTTTCCAAGATCGGCACGCCCACTTTCACTGCAAACGTCGGTGGCACAGGCGTTCCCGGCGTTTTGTTCAACGGCGTGAGCGACGCGTATCAAGGGCCGAACTCCGTCGCAGACATTGACGGCAGCAGCGACCGCTCGATTGAAGTGTGGACTTACAATCCGTCGTTGGTCGTGGAAGAAACCATGGTGTCGTGGGGACATCGCAACACGACGCGCGGCGACATGGCATTTAATTTTGGCAACAGCACCGGCTGGGGCGCGGTGACGCATTTCAACGACGACGTGAGCTGGATCACGCCACCGACGGCGGGCGCGTGGCATCATCTCGTTTACACTTACAGCAACAATTACGTGCGCCTGTATCTCGACGGCACGTTTCAAAACGGAAAAATTCTCGGCGGCGCGCTCGCGACATTTGCGAGCGAGCCGATCAACCTCGGCTGCCAGCGCGATTCCGCCAACGGCCCGCGCTCGTTTTTTTATTCCGGTTATCTGAACACCGTGCGCGTTCACGGCAGCGTGCTGACGCCGGAACAGGTCGCGGGAAATTATCTGCTCGGCCCGGCGCTCCTGCCGCCGAACCAGACGCCGGTGCTGCCGGCCATTTCAAATCGCACGCTCATCGCGGGCGCGGTGCTGATCTTCACCAACACCGCGACCGACGCAGACATTCCCGCGCAGACGCTGACATTCAGCCTGTTGAATAATCCCGGCGGCGCGACGATCAATGCCAGCAGTGGCGTGTTCAACTGGCGACCCGCCATCGCGCAAGGCAACACGACCAATGCCCTCGCCGTAAAAGTCACCGACAACGGTTTTCCAGTTTTGAGCGCGACGCAAAGTTTTTTTGTCACGGTTCTGGCTCCCGCCATTCCATCATTCAGTTCCGCCACGATCAGCAACGGAGCATTTCAAGTTTCCGTTTCCGGCGATGTCGGCCCGGATTATTCCGTGCTCACCTCCACCAACCTCGTTGATTGGACAAACTTGCTGACCACCAATCCAGCGGCGCTGCCGTTTGGTTTCGGCGATTCGACGGCAACTAATTTCAACCAACGCTTCTACCGCGTCCTGCTCGGGCCATGACCCAAAGCGCCATGAATCAAAGTATGAGGAAATTTTTTGGCGGTTTAATTTTAGCGGCGACGCTTTTCATCACGGCAGCGGCACGCGCACAGTCCGGCGCGGTGATGACGATCCAGGCCGACCAGCCGGGCGCGGTGGTGAGTTCCAATTTGTTTGGAATTTTCTTCGAGGAAATTAATTACGGCGGCGAGGGCGGCGTTTATGCGGAGATGGTTCGCAACCGCGCATTTTACACGGCGACGAATGCAAATTTCTGGTCGCTCATCACGCAAGGCTCGGCGGCGGGCACGATGAAAGTGGACTCGGCGCAGCCGTTCAGCACCAACATCCCGAATTCGCTCAAGCTCACGATGACGAGCGGCACGGGCAGCGTCGGCGCGGGCAACAGCGGCTTTTGGGGAATGTCGCTGGCGGCGGGCGCGGCTTACGATTTGAATTTTTACGCGCTGGGTTCAAACGGTTTCAGCGGATTAATCGGCGCGCGCTTGGAAAGTGCGGACGGCAGCACGGTTTATTCGCAAACTTCATTCGGCGGCGTAACGACCAGTTGGCAGAAATTTTCCACGTCATTTATTTCCAGCGGCACGGACACGAATGCGCGACTCGTCTTGAGCATCACGAATGTCGGCGCGGTCTGGCTGGACGTGGTTTCACTTTTTCCGCACGCGACGTTTCACAGCCGCACAAACGGTTTGAAATTAAATTTGGCGAATGCGCTCGCGGCACTGAAGCCGTCGTTCTTCCGATTTCCCGGTGGCAATTACATCGAGAGCAACAACACGACGAATGCCGTGCGCTGGAAAAAATCCATCGGTGACATTTCGACGCGTCCCGGTCATATGAATGATTCGTGGGGTTACTGGTCCACGGACGGTTTTGGTGTGTATGAATTTTTTCAGTATTGCGAGGACATGGGCATGGAGCCGCTTTACGACATCAATGCTGGTTTGATGCTCGGCTACAACGGCAGCACGAACAACACAGTTCCGATCAATCAAATGGGGCCGTGGGTGCAGGACGCGCTCGATTTGATTCAATACGCAAACGGCGACACGAACACGACGTGGGGCGCGGTGCGCGCGGCGAGCGGCCATCCCGCGCCGTTCAATTTGAAATACATGGAGATCGGAAATGAAAACGGCGGTTCGTATTACGACCCGCGTTACACGTTGTTTTATGACGCGATTAAATCAAATTATCCGAGCATCAAATTGATTTCGCCCGTGTGGGGAAGTCCGTCGAGTCCGGTGAGCCGCCCGGTGGAAATTCAGGACGAACATTATTATTCCGGCCCCGGCACGTTCATTTCTTACGCTACGAAGTATGACAGCTACAACCGCAGCGGGCCGAAAGTTTTTGTCGGCGAATACGCTGTCACGTCCGGCTACGGCACGCTCGGAAATCTTTCCGCCGCGCTCGGCGAGGCGGCGTTCATGACCGGCATGGAACGCAATTCCGACGTGGTGCAAATGGCGTCTTACGCGCCGCTGTTCGCCAATGTGAACGGCATCCAGTGGCATCCTGATTTGATTTACTACGACAACACGCGCTGGTTCGGCACGCCGTCGTATTACGTCCAGCAGTTGTTCGGGCAAAATCGCGGCGACGCCATTTTGCCCGCGAGCATTGTCATCACGAGCAATTCGGCGAACGCGAGTTTGCATGGCGCGGTCGGCGTCGGCTCGTGGAGCACGTCGGTGCAATACACGAACATCACCGTGACCAGCAACGGCGTGACGCTTTACCAAAGTGATTTTATGAACCAAGGCACCAACGGCTGGCGCGTTTATAACGGAACGTGGAGCGCGAGCGCGGGACTTTATCAGCAGACTTCCACCTCAACGACAGATTGCCGCTCGACGACGGGCAGCACGAATTGGGCGAATTATACTTTGACATTACGCGCGCGAAAAACCGGCGGCAGCGAAGGCTTCGCGATTTTATTCAACTGGATGGACGATAATAATTGGACGTGGCTCAACGTCGGCGGCTGGGGCAACACGCTCACCGGCATCGAGCAAAATTCCGGCGGCACGAAAACGATTCTCGGCACGCGCATCTCGCAAGTCATCACCGCGAACACCTGGTATGACATCAGCATCGTGCTGACCGGGCCGCGAATGCAGTGTTACGTCAACGGCTTGCTCGTGCAGGACGTGACCTATCCGAGCGGTCTGCTTGCCTCGACGACGTTTTCCAAAGCGAGCGGACAAATCATCGTGAAGGCCGTCAATCCTTACAGCACGCCGCTGACCACGACGTTCAATGTCACCGGCGTCAATTCTATTTCGTCGAACGCGACCGTCATCCAGCTCACGTCGGCAAGCGCGGCGGATGAAAATTCTTTGACGTCGCCGACGTATGTTTTTCCGGTGACGAATTTGATTTCAAATGCGGGAACCAATTTCTCGCTCACGCTCCCGGCGAATTCGCTTTCCGTTTTGCGTTTGCAGGCGAGCGGCGTGAACGCCGTCACGAACTTGTTATTCCAAGTTGCGACGCCGATCAACAGCGGGCAAGTTGTCACGTCCGCATTATGGGGACAAAAATTCGGCTCGGCCACTCTGGTCAACCTGACGACAAATAACAACTACGCCATCACTTACGCGTCGGACAATCCTGCCGTCGCGGTCGTGGACACGACGGGCAAAATCACCGGGGTCACTAGCGGCACGGCGAACATCAGCGCGACTTACGCGAGCTTGGGAATTTCCGCGACGCAAAATGTCCAAGTCATCTATGTGCCGCCGGTGCTCGCGCATCGTTACAGCTTCAGCGAAACTTCGGGAACGACGTGCACGGATTCCATCGGCGGCGCGGCGTGGAACGGCTCGTTGCCGAACGGCGGCACGTTCAACGGCAGCGGCCAGCTCGCACTTGCGGCGGCCAGCGCGCAATATGTTTTGTTGCCGACGCTGATCTTGAGCAACTACACGGCGGTGACGATTGAGGCGTGGGTGACATTTCCGAAGCAGATCACGAACAATTCTTTTTTCTTCGGCTTCGGCAACACCGTCAGCGGCGCGGGCTACAATTATCTTTTCTGCGCGCCGCAGGTCGGGCGCGTCGCCATCAGCGGCGGCACTTATTCCGGCGAGCAGAACGCTTACAGCGGAGTTGATTTCAGCTACCACACGAATTTTCATGTGACGGCGGTGTTCAATCCACCGGCGGGCTACGTCGCGCTTTACACGAACGGAATTTTGGCCGGCATCAATAATTCCATCACGACGCCGATGAGTTCGGTCAGCGACATTTACAGCTACATCGGGAAGTCACTTTACACCGTTGACCCGTATCCTGATTTCACGCTCGACGAATTCCGCATTTACAACGGCGCGTTGAACCCGAACCAGATCGCGGCGACGCAGGTGCTCGGCGCGAATCAATTGTTCAGCACCGGCAGCCCGGTCGTCAGCATTGCGCTCGGCGGAAATAATTTGACGCTCTCGTGGCCGCTCGCCTCGGCAGGCTTCAACCTCCAGTCGCGGACGAACCTGATTCTCGGCACATGGATGCTGGCAAATTTTACGCCGCAAATCATCGGCGGCCAGTGGCAGGTGACGATGCCAGTCGGTGGCAGCGCACAGTATTACCGGCTGCAGCAATGAAATAATTTCCGCGTCCCCCTCAATTGAGGGGTGGTTGGTTTCAATTTTGCTGGTAAATTTTTAGGTAATCATGAACCAAACCCGACCAATCTGCCGCGTCGTTTTATAAGCCTATGACTGGTGACGCGCATATTCAGACGGCTGCTGTCGGTATTTTATACGACATGACAAGCAGCAAAAATGATAGCAGTTTACAATCGTGCATCCCGTCGAATCCAACGAAAGTTCAAAACTTTCTTCGCATAAAATCTCTCCAGCCGCAAAATGGGCTTGAAGATTTCACAGCGATAATTCATTGCCCTTGATTTCCACAAAGTCGTGATCTCATTTTTCAAATAATCTCGAAGTAAACAACCCAATCCAAAATGCAAAACTTAATCTTCAATCATCTCTTCAAACTGGCGGCGAGCGCGGCACTTTTCGTGGGGCTGACGGCCCTCGCCCAAGCGCAGACTCTCACCCCAACACCAACTTACCGCTGGTCGTTCGATGGCGGCAGCGGCACGGGATCGCCGGCGGTGACGGCAGGCGGCGGCGCACTGACGGTGTCGGGCGCGGCCAGTTTTGCGGGCGCGGGGCTGAATGCCGCCGCCACAGATTTTGCCTACAAGGGAACTAACGCCACCGGTATCGCGACGAATAACGGCGACATTTCCGGGCTGGGCGTGGTGAGCAAATTGACGGTGACATTTTGGATGAATCCTTCGGTTGATTTTACCAACCAACAGTCCTTTGGCCGTTTGTTAATGATGGGAAATACCACGACCTACGATGAAGGCGCCACGGGGGCGGCCTCACCCACGGGCGGTCTTTTCAGTGTGGCGTTGAGCGGCAACACCGGCATTCAAGTCGGTGCTGGCCCAGCCATCACGCCGACGGCGACGGGAATATTTTCTCCGTATCCGGCCAACCAATGGATTTTTGTGGCCTTGGAATATGATGGTTCCACCGCGAACGGTTTTTTCAGCAGCGCGTTGGGCACGGCGATTGGCAACAGTTCGAGGAACGCCGCCTTCTTTACCGGAACTGCCAGCGCCAGTGTTGGTGCGCCCACCATGTTGGCGATGACGACGAATTTTTCGGCAAGCTACGGACTCATCACCAACTCGGCCTCAATGGTTTTGCTAGTGGGAAATCGCCGGGGTTTGGATCGCGGCTTTCAGGGCAACATTGACAACATCAATATCTATACAAATCTGCTGACGAGCGCACAGTTGGAAGCGGTGCGTTTTTACACGCTGCCCGCCGTCACTTTGACCAACAGCGACGCTTCGGGAGCCTCTTCATTGGTCACCAACGTCAACTGGGATTCCGGCGCGGCGCCGACGGCGCTCAATGATTATTTCACCTCGACGAATACACTGCGCTCGCCGGCGGATACGACGAATTACACCTTCGCCGGAAATTCATTCACGCTTTCGACGAACGGTTCCGCGGGCGGCAGTTTTCTTTTCAAGGGTGCTGGCACGCGCACTTACACGTTCAACAATTTCATCGGCAACGGCGGCCTGATGCGCAGCGGTTCGGCTTCAACGGACACCGCCGTGATCGCGGGCAAAATGGCTTTGAACGGCGGCACGACGACGACGATTCAAGCGGATCAAAGTCCGTTCATCATCAACGCGCCCATCACGGGCGCGGGCAACCTCACCATGTCCGGCGGCAGCTTTACCACGTCGCTCGGCGGCAATAATTCTTACAGCGGCACAACCACGGTGGCGGCCAATACGCTAAAAATTAATTCCGGCCCGGTGCTTTATATGTCTTTTGATAGCACCAACGGTTCAACCATTGTCACCAACGGCGGCACGGGCGGCAGCGCGATGAACGGTGTCATCAACGGCACGGCGACGATTGTTCCCGGCGGACGTTACGGTAATGCGTTGAGCATCGGCTCGGCGGTGAATGCTGGCTCCATCCGCATCACCAGCAGCTCGATTCCTCTCTTCACCGTCACGGCAAGCTGGACGGTTGGGCTGTGGCTGAAGACAGCAACTGCGGGCGGTGTTTATTTGTATCAGGGTGACGGCGGTTGGACGACCGGTAACACAATTTTCCATTTGAATAATGGCACGACTGACACCTCGGCAGGAGCCCGCGCGGGCGGCGTCAGTTTCGCGCGTGGTTTTGAAGAAGGCTCGGCTGCGCTCAATGACAACAACTGGCATTTCGTCGTGATGACGTGCGCGGGCGGCACCAAGTCAATGTATGTGGACGGCAATGTGGACGGCATCGTGTCCGGCCAGGATCAATGGACCGGCAACGGCGTCGGCGGTCAATTATGGATCGGCGCTTGCGGTGAAACCGGCGACGGCGTCACCGGTTTGAACGGTCTGATTGACGAGGTTTATCTTTATAACCGCGCCTTGAGTCAGGCGGAAATTCAGGCGCTGATGGTCACGACGAATGCCACGGCGGCGGGCTTGAACGGACAGTTGTCAGTCGCCAGCCCGCTCGTCATCAACAGCGGCGCGAAACTGGATTTGAACGGCAGCGCGCAGACGATCACCAACTTGAGCGGCGGCGGCACGGTGGACAACACGCTCGCTGGCGGCACGGCCACATTGATTGTGAGCAACACTTCCAGCCTCACTTTCAACGGCGTCATCACCAACAGCACTGGCACGATGGCTGTCATCAAAACCGCCGCCGGAAATTTAACGCTCGGCGGCGCGAACGGATACTCCGGAACTACGACGGTCAACGGCGGTTTGCTGGCGATCACGAACGCAAGTTTTTCAGTCGGCTCGGTCGCGGTTGCCAACGGCACACTCGCCATCACCAACAGCGGAACCATCACGGCTAACAGTGCGGCCGCAGTGAAGATCGGCAACACTAGCGGACTGGCGGGCGCGCTCTATCAATCCATCGGCACGACGATCAACGTCACCAACACCGGTGGCGGCGCGTTTGACATCGGCAGCACGGCGGGTGCGTATGGCTACTACAATTTGAGCGGCGGCACAGTCAGCGTCGGCGGCGAAATTGATCCCGGCGGCGCAGGCGGCGGCGCGGGAACATTTGGTCAGTTCGACATGAGCGGCGGCACGGTCAATTTGCCGAATAATGCCAACAGCTTCTTCCTGCCCAATCGCGGCGCGATTGGCGAATCAAGTTCCGTGAACATTTCCGGCGGCACGGTGCAGATCATCGGCGGCGGCACACCGGCGGACGGCGGCTTCAACGGCCTCTCGATCAACTGGGCGGGCGGCTCGCAAACCAATGCCACGACCATCAGCGGCACGGGACAATTTCTCACGCCGAGCTTGCGCGTGAAATTAAACCAGGGCACGAGCTTCAACGGCCTCGGCGTGAGCGGCGCGGGAAATTTCACGGCGCTGAACTTGAACGGCGGCACGTTGCAGACGCTCGGTTTCTTGAACGGCCTCGTCGCGGTGAATCCCGGCGTGAACATCAATTTCAACGGTGGCACGTTGAAAGCGGGCAGCGCGGCGAACGCCAGCTTCCTCTCCGGCCTCAACGGCGCTTTTCTTTTCAGCGGCGGCGCGACGTTTGATGACAACGGCCAGGCGATCACGATTGCCCAAGTCTTTTCTTCCGCGTCCGGCAACGGTGTGAGTTCAATTCCAGTTGCCAACGGCGGCACGAATTACATTACTCCGCCGCAAGTTATTATCACCGGCGGCGGCGGCTCCGGTGCGACGGCGAGCGCGACCATTTCCGGCGGTGCGGTCACGGCCATCACTGTGAACAGCCGTGGTAACGGATATACTTCCGTCCCGACGATCGCGCTGGCGGGCGGCGGTTTCAGCAGCACCGCCACCCTCGGCACGGTCACGACCAGCGCCAACACGGGCGGCACCTTGACGAAGCTCGGCTCCGGCACGCTGACACTATCCGGCGCAAATACTTTTACGAACAGCACCATCATCGGCGCGGGCAAGCTGGCGTTGAGCGGCAGCGGTTCGCTCGCCAGTTCCGGCATCGTCGTAAGCAACGGCACGACGTTTGACGTTTCCAGCACGACTGGCACCTACGCCATCGCGAGCGGACAAAGTTTGTTCGGCAGCGGCACGGTGACGGGCGCGGTGACGACGATTTCCGGCGCGAAAATTTTCGCCGGCACGGACGGCGGCTATGCGACGAACCGGTTCACGAACAACCTGACATT
>JANYFN010000239.1 GCA_025362675.1 Limisphaerales bacterium
CGCGCCGCCGACTCCGGTTCAGCAACGGTTTGCCCAACCGGTCTTCCAGTTTTCTAATCTGTTCGCTCAGGTTCGCCGGCGACGTGTGGCAAGCCACCGCCGCTTTGGCGAAGCTCGCGCATTCAGCCGCCGCCACAAAATATCTTAATTGGTTTGTTTCCACAGCCCGTTTTGAAAACGTTTCCCATACATAAGCAAACTAAGTTGCTGAGCAGAAGATGGTAATCGCAGATTCGGTTCTACCGAAACAATGTTTCGTATCTGCCTGTTTCACTTTTTCACCGAGCGATGTTTTATTAAATCGCTGTCCCATTTGTAGCCATATTTTTATTCAGAAAAATAACTAAAAAATGAAACCCTATGAAGAATCCGGCAAACTTACTCGGCCCACAAATTCGTCGGCTGCGTTCAGCCCACGGCTGGTCTCAAGCAAAATTCGCATTCAAGCTGCAAATGAGCGGCTTGGACATCGGGCGCGAGGTGGTCGCGCAAATTGAACTGCAAACTCACTGCATCAAGGACAAGGACGTTCCCGTATTCGCCCGCGTCCTCAAGGTCGAGGTGGCGGAACTGTATCTCATCGCTCAAAACGGCAAATGTTCGGGCACAGGCATAATGGTCTCTGTGTCGGTCGCGACGAGTGCCAAACCGCCCGCCTAAATGTTGTAACGATATCATTACAACCTGTTACCACCAACTGTGGTAAAACAGCACCAACAAAAATGAATGCCAGCGAATTAAAACCAACGGAACCGGCCCTGCCGAAAGAGCGCATCGCTTATTCCATCCACGAAGCCGCCGAAATGCTGGGCGTCGATTACTTCAGCGTCTATCGGCTCATCCAACGCGGGAAATTAAAAGCGTGCCGCGCTTTGCGCGGTAAATTTCTCATCTCCAAGACCGAACTCTTCCGGCTCCTGAACCAAGAATAAAACCCAAAATAAAAAATTATGCTAAGACGAAATGGCGAAGATTGCGAACACCCCGTGCCGGCTTTTCCCGGCCTGCTCACCACCTCTGAATTCAAAGCCTATCAAGCCGTCCTCCCAGCGGTCACCGCAGACTTGAAAGCACTCAATGAGCGCGCCGACATCCTGGCGAAAATTGCATCCCACATCCCGGCGGTCGCCGGCCAGGTTGCCGATCAGTCGGGGTTGATACAGTCTCCCGACTGGCAGCCGCGCCATCTCCTGTTCCAATCGCCCGGCAGCGAAATGCTGGTGTGCGCCCGAAGTGTCAACGGCGAAACCCAGTTCGGCATCTTGGAGAAACTGCCGACCGAATCACCTTACGCTAAAATTCATGGCGACTCAGATTTGCAGATGACCGGCGCTAACCTCTTGTCGCTCCTGCAAAACTTTGTCGAAGCCGAGCGCGGCCTCCTCCATTTTTTCCGGCAGGACATCGAGGCCAAGGTTGAGGAATCGCTCGCCGAAACGTTTCCCGCACAAAATAACTCGCGCGTGGTCCGCGCGATCTCCGCGCAATGCGCACCGCCCGCACCGGCGGAACAGGAAGCGCCCAAAACTACCACCTCCATCCGAATGAAAATCTGAAAGGGTTTTATGGGCGACTTCAATTCCTTGTTCCCTAATTTTCTGACCCTCTGCTTGTCGCTCAAATCGTTGCTGACGCCCCTTGCGTTTTTACTCATCACCGGCGGCCTGATTGCCTCGACCATCGCCCATCATCGCAGCGGCCACGCGCAGCTTCATGCCATCGGCAGAACGATTGTCTTCATCATGCTGATCGTTTTTCTGCCAACGTGGGGGAATCAAATTGTGACCATCATGGGTGACCTTGTAACGAACACCCTGAAAGTTGACCCGGCCAAAATCCACGATCAGTATCAGGCGGCGTTACAAATGAAAAAATCTCCGTCGGGCGATCAAAGTTGGTGGGAAAAACTATTCAGTATTCCGTCGCTCATCGAATCGCTCATGTCCGCCGTTTTCATGATTTTGGGCTGGCTCGCCAGTGCCATTGAATGGTGGGCTTACATTCTTCAAACCGCGATTTTGTTCGTCGGCTATTCGCTGTCTCCCATCTTCATCGGCATGCTGGCGTTTCCCTCGTTGCAATCTACCGGGCGAAATTATCTGCTCAATTTGTTGGGTGTGATGATCTGGCCGCTCGGCTGGGGCATGGCGGGTTTAATCACACAAGGCATGATTGCGTTTATGACGGATCAAAGTTTTTTGAGCGATCCCAGCGCCATCGGCATCGCCTACTCG
>JANYFN010000272.1 GCA_025362675.1 Limisphaerales bacterium
CAGGCGTTGTTTATAGACAGACGGCGCGGCCTTGAACGCGGGAATCTGGTTCGTGAACAGCGCGGCCTCGGCAAATTTCGCGGTCACGGAAAGCACGCGGTTCGCATCGGCCAGGTTCGTGAGTGTGAAAGACGCGGAGTCAGCCATCGCGTTGGTGCGGATGGCGGCGGATTCCGCATCCAGAATTCGCGCGAGCTGCGTCTGCTGCGCGCCGACCACTTTTTCGTAGGTCGCTGCCACTTCGCCGGCTGTGGGCGGATGAATGTCCTGTAGGCCGACGAAAACGATTTTGGCACCAAGTTTACGCTCATCCGCCGAGGCTTGAATCGTTTCGCGCAACGCCGAGGCCGCTTCCAAGCGTCCGTGCGAAAGCACATCGTTCAAATCGCTGCCCGCGAAATAACGGACGACTTCGCGCGTCGCAATACTCTTGAGCAATTCCTCTGGTTCGCCATTGTTATAGACCCAATTGGTGACGTTCACGATCTGGAACTGCACTGGGATGCTGACCGTGATGAGACCGACGGGTTTGGTGTTCCCGGCGTTCGTTTCAGAAGTTGCGGAAACGATCGTAGCGCGATTGCCGACGAGAAAGTTTTCTTCCTTCGCATGGGCGACGGTCCAGAGGATCGTATTTCCCAAATCACTCTGTGCGTCCGGCGTGTAGCCGACGGCGAACGATTGAATCTGTTCAGTGCGGAAATGATAAACTCGATCCATCGGCCACGGCAGTTTGAGATGAGCGCCCGGCCCGAACGTCCCGGCAGGCTTGCCGAAATGTTCCACCACCGCTTGCTCGCCTGCGTCCACAAATACGAACATCGAGGAAATAATCAGCGCGGCAAACTGCACGAGTAGCAGCATGGCGAGATTTTTTTGGAGCGCCTGAAAAAACCACGTTTCGGAAACTTTGAAACCAAATTGATAATCCAGCGTGGCCGCCGCCGTGGTGAAAAGACTTTCCGGTTGCGCCAAAATTCCCGCGATACGGCTTTCGTAAAGCGGACGGGAGATTTTTCCTTTGACGCGCGGACGATACAGTTCAAGCAGCAACGTGAGCAAGGTTTCCAACGCCATCAAACCGAGCAGCACGCAGAGGCCGCGCGCAATCCAGAAATCGGCACGCGGAAATTTCAATTCAGTTCCCGCGATGGCCAGCGCAACGAGCGCACAAATATATGCACCCGCCAGCAGAAAACTCGCGCCCGGACGCAGCAACCGGTTATTTTCCAGCCGCGCCATCGTCACGGAAAAACGTCCGAACAGAAACAACAGCAAGGCAAAAATCGCGAAGAGCGAGAGCGACGCGGTGGCGTTCGCCGTTTTCAGCGTGTCCCCTGCCCGCCCGGTCGTGAGCCAGAAGAACCAGGCACCGCCAATCTCCAGCAACAGTAAAAAAATGGTGAAACCGGGAACGAAATATTTTTCGAACTGCGCGCGCGCCGTTTGCGCCGGAAAGCTGCCGCCATCTTTCGTTTCAAATAATGACGCCCCTCGACTCTGGGCGAGTTCGTCGAGTTCCAGTTTTTCCGCGCGCTCATTTTCTTCAAGCCGCATCTGGAACCAACTCACGAACGTGACGATGACGCCGAGGCCGAGAAAAATCGCCGCGACCAAGCCCGCGAAGGAGCCGGCGAATTCGGCGACGCCCAGGCCCGCCAGAAAAATCACTAGCGCCACCGCGAGGTTCACTAGTCCGTTTTGTTTTGTGCTTCGTTCCACAAGTAAAAAAATTAAAAATTAAAAATTAAAAATGCAAAAAGAGGGAAAAGCCGGTCGGCTTGTCCGTTTTTTAATTTTGCATTTTTAATTTTTAATTTCATGTTCAGCTTAATTCCCGGTCATCAAACAGCGCCACCGCCACCGCCAGCGCCGCCCCGGCATAAAAAATTACATAGGCAAACGCTTTGCCGACGTAACTCCAGTGAAACGTGTTTTTGCCCGTTTCGAGTGCGTCGGCGAGCCAGAAAAGCTGCCAGTTGGGAGTGACGCTGTAAAGAGTGGAAGCCCACCAACTGCCTTTGGCCGATGGCAGGCCGAACAAATAATCTGACATGATGCCCACTAGGAAAACCGCGGTGCAGACTGCCAGCGTAGCGATCATATCTAGCCGTGTTGAACAGGCCAGCGCGATGGCGGCCAAAATCCAGAGCGCAAATAAAATTAAGATTCCCGCCGGAATCAAATGCCAGTCCACCACCGCGCGATCGCCAATACTTTGCATTTGGATAATCAGCGAGGTGATGATAATGGTCGCGAGCGTGACCAGCACCACGAGGAGAAAAACCGCATCGCTGACAAATGGACGGCGCAGAAAATAGTTGCTGAAACCGGCGAGCGCATAAGCCAGCGCAATCGCCCCGGAAAAAATTCCGATGGCCACGAGATTAGTTTTTCCGTAAGCATCAAATGCCATCCAACTGGCGAGCAATACTCCGATCATATTTACGAAAGCCAACAGAGTCAGGGCCGCCGCCAGGCCGGCAAATTTTGCCAGCAAAAATTGCGCTCTTCCCACCGGCTTGGATAATACCGCCAAAGCAGTTCCAGAACGAATTTCCCGCGCCAACGATTGCGACGCGCTCAGCACCGCGCCAAATAATCCAGACAGTAACATCACCGCGAGCGCACTGGTTTTGACGAGTTTCATTTCGTCGCCGAACGCAAAGTAATACGGCACGGCGAGAAATATCTCGAACATCACGGAGCCGGTGAGCAGCAGCAAAAAGACCGGCTGCCGGACCAGTTCCATGAACGCATTTACCGCAATGTTACGAAATTGGCGCATGAACGTTCGACCAGATTACAAATGGTTTGCGCGTTTGCAAATGGTTAATCTGGACGCACAGCGGGAAAATTTTGCGCCCACCAGACTGTTTAAACCGAACAACAGCAACTGCAACCGTGGCATAAAATGGGAAAAGCAATCGGACATGTCAGGCGAAAATCGGTAATCAATCCAATTAAAATATACGTTTTACTTAAGCCAGCTTGTGCTGAGACCGTTAAAAGTATTCACCGGAAGCCACCTCGCCGCGGTCGCGCCGCGGTCGGATTTGCCGCAATTAAGTTTTTCATGGATATATTTACTGAGTCCGCTCGGCAGCGGCGCGTTTTTGGTAATACGCTTGCAGAATGGCGAAGGCTTTTTTCTTCGTGCCTTCGCTGGAGATAAGTCCTTTGCGATTGAAGCCGTCTTGAATGCCCGGCAACACCCGCCGGGGCGAGCGGAAATCTACGAGAATCCATGGCGTGAAACCGACCAGTCCATCAATCTTGCCCAACATCGGCAAGGTTTTTTCATAGAGGTCGGCTTGAAATTCCTCCGTCCAACGCTGGTCTTTGCTACCATGCAAACCCTGCCGCGCGTCGCCGCCAAATTCACTTACGAACACTGGTTTATCGTAAGGAATCTGCCACGAAATTTTCGCGCATTTTTCCGGCAAACCATCATACCAGCCGGTGTATTGATTGAAGGCCACAATATCTACGACATCCGCCAAAGGATCTTGGACGACACTCACATTTTCCGCTCCTGGCAGGGAATGTTTTTCCATCGCCGCACTCAACAACCTCGTCTGATCTAGTGACCGCGCGCGTTCGGCGAGCTGGGTGAGAAACTTCGTGCGCGCCTCGCTCACCGGCGTCTCGTTGGCGAGCGACCAAATAATTATACTAGCGCGATTGGCGTCACGCTGAATATTGTCGCCGAGCTGGCTTTGCGCATTTTCGTAAGTCGCGGCGTTCGTCCAATCAATCGTCCAATACACCGGCACTTCCGACCAGACCATGATGCCGAGTTCGTCCGCCAGCCGCGTCATCGCTTCGTTGTGAGGATAATGCGCGAGCCGGACAAAATTGCAGCCCAGTTCTTTTGCCCACAGCAAAAGTTGCTTGGCTTTTTCGGCGGTGTTCACGCGGCCACCGCCGGCGAGCGGAAATTCCTCATGAATACAGATGCCGCGTAGAAACACCGATTTACCGTTCAGTAAAATTTCTTTGCCCGACGTGCGCACCGTTCGAAAACCGATGCGCTCAGCCACCTTATCGCCGCCACAAGCGATGCGAACCTCGTAAAGTTTTGGCGTGACCGGACTCCACAGTTGTAATTTCTCCGGTTTAAAATGAAAGGCAGCGCGCCCCGAAGCATCCGTCGCGGCAGATATTTTCTCGCCGAGTTCAGGAATGGAAATTTCCACTGGCTCGCCCGCGCCAGCCCCCGTGATTTGCACCCAGCCGGAAATCGTATGCGTCGTCTCGGAGTCCAATATGAGGCGATGATCGGCGATGAATTTTTTTGGAACGGTGACAATTTTCACCTCGCGCGTGATGCCGCCGTAGTTCCACCAATCTGTGCTCACTGTGGGCACGGCGTCTTTGGCGCGTTTATTATCCACTTTAACGACGAGCGAGTTTTTGCCCGGCTTGAGAAATTGAGTCACGTCAAAACAAAACGGGGTGAAGCCGCCGATGTGTGTGCCTAGTTTTTTGCCGTTGAGATAAACGTCCGCCCGATAGTTCACGGCCCCGAAACGCACGAAAGCGCTTTGCCCATCACCTAACTTTTCTAAGTCAAACGTCTTGCGATACCACACGCTGCCTTCGTAATACAAGAGCTCAGGCCGCTGCGTATTCCAGTCGCCCGGCACGTTGAGCATGGGCGACGTGTCAAAGTCATATTCCACCCGCTCACTAGGATCGTTGGGTTTGACATCCAGATAAAATGTCTCGGCTCGGGAGGGGTTTTTGTTCAAGTCGCGCTGCTCCCGGCGGTAATCATAGAAGCCGGTTTCGTAGGGATCAATGATGCTACGCCACTCGCCATTCAGCGAAAGGCCATCATGCAAAAGTAGATCGGGGACATTGTCCGCCGGCAACCGCTGAACGGCGAATGCCACGACGCAAGTCAGAACTATCAAGCGTAGAAAAGTTGTCATGTCGTTAGTATTTCGGACGCGCGTTCGGACGTAAATCGGTAAATCAGCGCGGGAACAAAAAAAATTAGGCGGCAGGCAAAAGTCTCCACCACAAAATCAAGGAGTTGCAGAGAGCTGGTCACAGTGGAACGACACTTTGCCAGTCAAGCCGGCAAGTCATTTTTTGATTGGCAACCGTGCTGTCTTTCAAAATAAAAAAACATCGGTTCAAATAAAAGTTCATGCCACTCACCGCGATGCGTTAGGGCCATCAAACTATTTATTCCATGCGATCCGCCAGATTGATTCGCACCGTGACCATGGGCGTGGAGGCATCCTCAACGGTTGTATCCACAGCGGCGGCAGGCTCGCGCTCGTAGGCGTGCCACCAGGCAGCGCGAACCGTCGCCGGCCAATCCGTGGCGGCGGCGCAAATAATCAGTTCGTCGTGAAGTTGTTTGGCGGAGGCCGGCCGAGCGGAAGGATCTTTCGCGAGGCAGCGCAGAATTATCTGTTCCAGATCCGCGCCAATCGGTTGTTCGGTGCGGCGACTTGGCGGGATCGGCTCCGCGTGTAGTTGTTGCTCGTGAATCTCACCCACCGTTTCGGCATCAAAAATGTATTGGCCAGTCAGCAAAAAATAACCCAGCGCACCAAGTGAATAGAGATCGCTGCGCGGATCTACTTGCGCGGAACCTTGGATGGCTTCCGGCGGCATAAACCACGGAGTGCCCTCAATCACCGTCTCCGCTTCGGAATCAATGGCTTCCGATTCGGGTGCCCGAAATTCGCGCACCAGTCCAAAATCGAGGACCTTCACGCAGTCTGCAATTCCGCCGCGATGAGTGAGAAAAATATTCCCCGGTTTAATATCGCGATGGATGAGTCCGAGCGCATGCGCTTCGGCCAGCGAATCACAAATCTGGACGAGGATATGAATCACGCGTGCTTGCGGCTGCGGTCCATAACGCGCGATGAGATCGTGTAAATTCAAGCCCCGCAAATATTCCATTGCATAGTAAAAAATTCCATCCGGCGTGTGACCGTAATCGTAAACCTGAATGGTATTCGGATGGGTGAGCTGGCAGGTGAGACAGACCTCTTTTTCAAACCGCGCGATCGCGGCCGGATCTGCGCGGTCGGGAAGTAATAATTTCACCGCGGTATCGCGGCGCATGAGCGCATGTCGCGCACGATACACAACGCCCATTCCACCTTCGCCAATTTTTTCTTCCAGCGTGTATTGGCCAAGTTGTTTCAACTTGAGTTCAGCCTCGCTCAATCGTTTGCGCCAGGTAAGGTTGGCCAGAACAAACATCGCCGTGGCACAAAGCAGGAGGAACAGCACGAGCACTACGAACACGGTTTGTAACACACGCAATGGACGATAAGCTTCATCGGCATCGATTTGCGTGGCCACGCCAAACCCAAATTGTGGCAGCCAGCAAGAAGCGCCCACGACGGGCACACCACGATAATCACGCGCCGGCTCGACTTCGACCACATCTTCACCATCCACGGCGCGCGCGACCAATGGCATCAATGGCTGCGTCGTTAGGTCAGCGTTGGTGCGGAGCGAAAGTTTAGTCAAATCAACGCCCGGATCATGCAGGCGCAGATTCAGCGCGGAAGTCGTATTGGAAGCGTCAAGCAAACCCAACTGATGTAACTCGGGATCGAACCGACTGTGTGAAATGAGTAATCCGGTTTGATCAAAAGCATAGGTCTCGCCGGAATCGCCAGAGCGCGCGACCGATAGGATGCGGGAAAATTCCTTGTCTGGATTGATGATCAACGCGAGCGCACCCACGACATTTTTTGCAGCGTCGTGAATCGGTGCCGCGACTTGCATCAAGGTGACATCGCCCCGACGGGCGCGGCCAGTGTTCTGCAGTGGCGGACGATTCAAGCGGCGAACATCGTTCGTGCGAAAACCGCCCGGCGGAAACCGCCCGGCCCTTCTTTGCACGAGCATCTCCGGTTTGAACGGCGTGATGATCACCGGTTGATCAGACGCGAACAGTTCGGCGAACTTATTCGTGTGCGCGTCGGAAAGTTCGACGTTGCCGAAGGTTTGGGCGCGCAGCGAATTCGCCACCACCATAAAATTGGTGTTCACTAGCTGGGCGGTTTCATAGCCGAGTTGCGCCAGCCGTGGCCGGAAATCTTTAACAAATTGTTCGAGATGCGGCGCTGGTAACTGCCGGAACTCATGACGTGGCGGCGGCGATTGAAAAATGTTGTTGGCCAGTTCCCGCACCGTGGGATCTTCCGCGAGTGAAGTAGCGAGGCGCGTTTGGTTCGTAGTCCAGATGCCGAGCGCGGTGACGTTGGCATTTAACGTCGCCGTCAATTGCGCCCGAAGTTGACCTTCGATGGTTTCACGTAACCGGCCATTTCCCCACCAACCCAGCACGGCCACGAGGGCGGCAATGCCCAGCGGTAAAATCCAGAGCGGTAACTTATAACGTCCCAGCATAGCGGGTTTGACTTAAGCCAATTTCCAAGGCGCGCGATATTCGCGAGTGAGCCACGAAGCGTCGCCGGTGCCATCCACGAATTGTTCTTTTTTTGGATTCCACTTCAATCCCTTGCCGCTGAAATAAACCATGTTCACCAGATTGCAAACCGTGGCGGAACGTTGACCGGTCTCCACATCGCAGCACGGCGTCGTGCGGGCGCGGATGCTCTTCACCCAATCGCTGATGTGATTGGTGCTGCGATACAATCGCACGGCGTCTTTGGGCAACAACTCTTTCAAGAGCGGCGAATAATCATCCATCACGTCCGATTTTTTTTGGTCGCCCAACCACAATTCAAACTTGCCGCGATTGACATAAATTTTTCCTTTGTCGCCGTAGAACGTGATGCCATTGCCAGCTTGATGCGTGACCTCCGCGCCGTTGGCATAACGCCAGCGCACGCCGGATTGCGCGTGCGGATCGGCGACGGGAAAAAACTCCACTGGCCCGCTCGTGTCGTAGCCGAACGCCCATTGCACAATGTCAAAATGGTGCGCGCCCCAGTCGCAAACTTTGCCGCCGCCGTATTCGCGATACTGCCGCCATTGCGGATAATCCTTCGGCATTCCGCGCGGACTCAAGATGGAGTTGTAAGGTCGCAGCGGCGCGGGGCCGAGCCACAGATTCCAATCGAGACCCGGCTCCAGCGGTTCTTCCGGCAAATCACAAAACACCGGCGGACCAGCGACGGCCGCATCCACTTTTGTCACTGTGCCAATGACGCCGTTGCGAACGAGTTCACACGCCGCGCGAAATTCGCCCATCGAACGCTGCATGGAACCGACTTGAAAAATCCGTTTGTTCGCGCGCGTCGCGTTCACCATCGCACGACCTTCGAGCACGGTATGCGACATCGGTTTTCGCAATAAACATCCTTGCCCGCGTTCAACGCGGCGATGGCAATGAGCGCGTGCCAGTGATCCGGCGTGGCGATGACCACCGCGTCAATGTCCTTGCGCGCGAGCAGCTCGCGGAAATCGCCAAAGTCCGCGCACGACTCGCTGGAGCCATCCGTTTTATTTTTGGCGTAAGCCGCTTCAACTTTTTTCTTGGCGAGCTGGCGGCGCGTGGAATCCACATCACTCACCGCCACGACGTGCATATCGTTGCGCGGCAGACACGCCCCGAGCAGCCCATTCCCCTGCTTGCCAATGCCGATGAAACCGACATTGATTTTATTGTTCGGCGCGGTTTCCGCCGCCCAAATGGAACTAGGTAAAATGAACGGCGCGGCGCCTGCGACAGCAACTGTCTTCAAAAAATGCCGGCGACCAACTGGTTGCGAATGAATTTTCATGCTTCCATCCAAAGACGATCAATGGCTTATGGTTGTTACGAAATTGTGAGCCGCTTCAACGTCTGCGTCTGGTCAAGTGATCCGGGCGGGAACCTTCAAGACTCGCCGCAACTCCGTTGCCATCCAGCGCAATTCTTGTTCGTTGCGTCCAGCCAGCACGCCAAATTTTTTTCCGGTCACCGGATGAATCTGGAGTTCCATCACGGGACGGTTGTTGACCTCCATGCCGCTGGCACCCGCACGGATGGCGGTGATTTCATTGCGCGACCATTCGCGTTGTTTCACTCCAAAAATTCCTTCGGTGCGAAGGGATAAGCGGTTTCCGGCAACCGTCAATTCGGCGCGGCGACGGCCCAGATTGATCGCCGCGACCAGCATGCCAATGCCGACCAACCAAAATCCGCTGATGATGAGCAGAAACATTCCGATCGTTACGTCTCTTTTTGTGCCCGGAAGAAAAAAAATTGTCGTGAACACACCCATGAAAACATTCCACAGGATGGCGAAGAAAAATAATCCCATCGAGCCTTTCCAAATTCCGCGCGGCGGCACGATCAACCGAAGTCCCTCGGCGCGTTGCTCCAGTTGAACCAAACTATCGGCAGGTTTCTGCGTCACCTCCGCGTCGGCCACGAGCGGTGACGGCTGGGTTTCCACGATTTCCACTCGCAACGGATTCGCGGCTCCCAATCCGCCACCGGCGTAAGTGCGCAGTTCTTCTGCCACCGCGACCGCCCAAACTTTGGGATAGCCGAAGACGATGACTTTTCGCGATCCGTCCGCGAACAGCGCCGTGATGCCGGAAAAATTATCCATGGCCTTCGGCGGGTTCGTTCCCGACTGCGACGTGCCAGTGGAGACTTCCAGTTTGCTGATCGGCTTGCGCGGCAGCCGGCGCGTCCAGCGGAACGGGCCAACCAATTCAGTGCAAAACAGATCGCCATCGCGCCATTCAATCCGGCTGCGACCAAATATAATTGCCAGTCCGAGTCCCATTGGCACGCAGCCCGCCACCACGAAAATCAATGGAAAGACGGTGAAGACAAGGTTGCCAACATTGAAGTTTTCGTGCTGAAGCTTTTGAAAAAATTCCCAGACGGTGTGGCCAGGCATCCAGACAAAGAGCAAACCAAACCCGACTAACACCAGCCCAAACAGCCGGCCCCAGCCCAGTGGCCGACAGGGAAAATCAAAACGCACATTGCCGCCAATGTGTTCACGTTTGATCGCCTCTGACGAGTCACCAATCATAATTTCATCACGCTTGCGCGATTAGTTTAGCCCCAGTTTCTTGAACCGGTTATTCACTTCTTTGAAATGGAAATCGAGCGAGCAAAGTTTTTCCAGTTCGCTTTGTTTGAAATGTTTGGCCATGACTAGGTTGTTTTTTAGCCTTCGACGATGCGCGGCCACGCACCCTTGATGCTGCCGTAGTGGCGGGTGAGTTTGGAGAATTCAGGTGACGCGGGATCGGGGCAGACGGGTTGGCCAGCGGCGTTGAGATACAGGCAGCCGAGTTCAGCGGCGGGCAGGCGCGCAACCAAAGCGCGGGCTTCGTGGACAATGCCAATCCACCGTTCTTTCATCGCCACAAAGTCGAAAGGTTTTTCGAGCCGGACATCCGCGAGGTCTTCGGGACGGAATTGATTTCCGCGCAAGGCCCAGTCGAGAATGAATTCAGGCGTCAGCCCGGGGTCTTTGCCCGCCGCCGCCCAAACGAGCGCGGCCAGCGGGAGGTGTTGTTCATGCAGAAACAAGGTGTCGAGAAAATCGCGGATTTTTTGTCGTCCGGCCATGGCCAGAATTTTATTGGTGGCGGCGTCCCAAAAATTCAGCCGCCAGCCCAACTCTGCGTCCGGCTCGATCGGAAAAAAACGGAACATCGCGTCCTGCACCCATTCGATTTTGGTCTGCGTCCCGGCGCGGGTGACCACGGCGCGGCGAAATTCCGGCTGAACACGTCCGATGGGCTCGACTTGGAAACCAGCGGTTCGCAGCGCGGCCACATCGGCTTCGTAAGCGGCGAGCAACTGTTCCGGCGCGTCGTGAAAAACATCCACGTCCTGGGAGCGACGCGGTGAGTCCGCCGCCTGATGCAGCACCGTGGCTCCACCGATGAAACTGTCGGGGTTGCGTTGGGCGGCGAGCAAGCGCAGCACTTCCCGCTCGAAATTTCCTAGCGGCATAATTCAGCGACGATGCGATAGCCGCGATGCCCGCCGTGCTGGCGAAGATTGCGGATGATCCAAGGCAAATCCAGTTCGACGACGTGATGGTTCGGATCGGCAGACCAGAAGCATTGCGCGTATAATTCCTGAAACGCCCGGCGCGCGACTTCAAGCCGGCGCTGGCGGACTTCGGGGATTTCTGGCATGGCATTCACGGAGTCGAAATTAGCCCGTTCGGGGACGTTGAACAAGCTGGCAATTCACAGTCCCAGTTTCTTGAACCGGTTGTTCACTTCTTTGAAATGGAAATCGAGCGAGCAAAGTTTTTCCAGTTCGCCAGCTTTGAAAAGTTTCGCCACGGTGGCATCTAGTTTCAGTTGCTCGACAAAATCCGCGTCGTCGCGGCCGGCGTGTTTCACTTCCCACGTTTGCATCGCGGCATCCTGGCAAATCTTGTAGGCAGCTTCGCGCGTCAGACCTTTTTTGATGAGCACGAGCAAAATGGTTTGGCTGTTCCACATACCCAAACTCAAGCCGAGATTTTTTTTCATGTTCGCCGGATAGACAACGATGCCGTCCATCAAACGCGTGAGCAGGCCAAACATGTAATCGAGCAGCGTGCAGGAATCGGGGAAAATAATCCGCTCGACGGACGAGTGCGAAATGTCGCGCTCGTGCCACAACGCGACGTTTTCCAACGAGGCCATCGCGTTGCCTCGCAGCACGCGCGCGAGGCCGGTGAGCCGTTCCCACGTGATGGGATTGCGCTTGTGTGGCATGGCGCTGGAACCTTTCTGTCCTTTGGTGAACGGCTCTTCCGCTTCCAAAACTTCCGTGCGTTGCAAGTGCCGAAACTCCACGGCCCAGCGTTCGATGCTCGCGCCGACGAGCGCCATCGCGAGTTGAAATTCCGCGTGGATGTCGCGCTGCACGACTTGCGTGGCGATGGGCGCAGGTTGCACGCCGAGCTTTTTGCACACGAACGCCTCGACGCGCGGCGAAAGATGCGCGCTCGTTCCCACGGCACCGGAAATTTTCCCAACCGCAACCACATCGCGCACCGCGATCAACCGCCGCAGGGCGCGGGTAAATTCATCGTGCATCAAAGCCATTTTCAAACCGAACGTCGTCGGCTCGCCGTGGATGCCGTGGCTGCGGCCCATGCACGGCGTGAACTTGTGTTCCTGCGCGCGACGAGCGATGACGGGCAAAAGATTTTTCACATCGGCGATCAAGATGTCCGCGCTCTGCATCATCTGCACGGCGTAACAGGTGTCGCCCACGTCGCTGCTGGTGAGACCAAAATGAAACCAGCGGCTCGCATTGTCGTTGATGACCTCGGCGACGGCGGTGGTGAAGCCGATGACGTCGTGGTTCAAAACTTTTTCCAATTCCCGTTGCCGCGCAACGAGGCCGGGGAGGTCGGCGAACCATTGGTCACAACCGGCTTTGATTTTTTTGAAGTCGGCGGCGGGAACAATTTTTTCTTTCACGAGCGCCTCGCTCGCGAGCAATTCAATTTGCAGCCAGATCTTGAGTTTATTTTCGTCGGTCCAAATCGCCCGCATTTCGGGGCGGGAATAGCGTGTAATCATTGCATCATTAAAAATGAAAAGTGGGAAATTAAAAAGGCGGAAGTGCAATGGAGAATACACAGCCAAAGAAAAACCGCCGCCGCGATGGTTCGCAGCGGCGGGGTGAAGAGTAACAGAACGCTTTATTGCTGGAGGCCGCGATAAAACGTCATTTTGTTGGTCGCAGCAAAGATCGGCGTCAGCGCGGTCAAACCCACTGAGGGCACCAATCCTGAAAACGCCGTTTGCCAGACGATTGGCGAGGCGAGGTTCGTCGTGGACTGGATGATGTAATTCGTTCCATTCAACCCGTAGAGCGTGATGTATTCCTGTCCATTTGTGCGCACCTGCCGCACCAATGAGTTGGTTCTGATGACCACCACTTCGCCGTTTTGCAGTGCTTTGTATGGCGTGTAAATCATGCCATCCAGCATGGGAGCAGTAGCACCGGCAACCGGCAATGGAAGAAACGCCGAGGACTGATTGCTGATACTGGCGAAGTTGATTCGACCCAACTGCTGAGTGTTTATGATGCTCTGCCCGTTCGTCGGACTGAAGGTCAGATACAGACGGCTATTATTCGAGACTAATACCGTTCCCGCGAATGGTGGCTGTTGCTCAAGCGACCAGTTGGTCAGCAGGTTTTGCGGGAAATCCACCGCCACCTGCACATTCGTCACGGGTGCGAGCGTCGAGAACGCCACCGACACTCCGCCAGTATTTCCCGCCAGCACCACCGTGGAGCCAACGGCGAGAGTGAAGTGATTGAAACCATAGTTATACACGCCCACTTCTCGTGAAATAGAATCCAATAAATTGAATCCACGGTCATACACGCTGACCTCGCGTGAAATAGCCTCGATGTTGGCCACCACTTGGCCGAAGTCGAACACACTCACTTCCCGTGAGACCGCATCATTCTTGGTCGTGGATTGGCCAAAGTCAAAGATGCTAACTTCTCTCGAAATGGCTTCATAACTCACGTTGGGCTGGCCGAAGTCGAATATGCTCACCTCCCGTGAAATGGCTTCGTTACTTGCCGTAGGCTGGCCGAAGTCAAAGACGCTCACTTCCCGCGAAATGGCTTCGGAACTCGCCGTGGGCTGGCCGAAGTTAAAG